>CAJOMY010000086.1 GCA_905235775.1 uncultured Bacteroidales bacterium
ATCCCCGCTGGGGCCGCACCGGCGAGTCCTACGGCGAGGATCCGTTTCTCGCGGCCGAGATGGCCCGCGGTTTCGTGCGCGGCATGATGGGCTCCGACGCGAAATACCTCAAGGCCGTCCCGACGGCCAAGCACTATTTCGCCAACAACAGCGAGTTTGACCGCCACGTCAGCAGCTCCAACATGGACAGCCGCGACATGCGCGAGTTCTACCTCTATCCCTACAAGCGCCTGATCGAAGACGAGCATCTGCCCTCGATCATGTCTTCCTACAACGCCGTCAACCACGTCCCGACTTCCGCCAGCGCCTTCTATCTGGACACCCTGGCCCGCCGGACCTACGGCTTGAAGGGCTACGTGACCGGCGACTGCGCCGCCATCCAGGACATCTACGACGGGCATTACTACGCCGAGACGCGCGAGATCGCCACGGCGATGGGCCTCGAGGCGGGTGTCGATTCCGACTGCGGCAGCATCTACCAGCGTTTCGCGATCAGCGCCTACGAGCAGGGCATCCTGCCGATGGCCCACATCGACCGCGCCCTCATCAACATGTTCACCATCCGCATGCGCACGGGCGAATTCGACCCCGAGCAGATGGTGCCCTACACGAAGTTCGAACCTTCCCGCGTGAGCTCGGCGGCGCACCGGGCCCTGGCGGCCGAGATCGCCGTCCGCACGCCGGTCCTGCTGAAGAACGAGGGCAAGGCCCTGCCGATCGACCCGAAATCCCTGAAGAGCATCGCCCTGATCGGTCCGCAGGCCGACGACGTGGAGCTGGGGCCGTATTCCGGCCGTCCGGAAGCTTCCGCGATGATCTCCCCGTACGCCGGCATCCGGCAGTATCTCCAGCAGAAGGGATATGACGTGGACGTCCGCCTGGCGGCGGGCGGTGACATCAAGAGCAAGAGCAACCTCCTCTACGTCGCCTACTTCGAAATCGAGAAGACCGACGGCAGCGTCACCCGCTACGACGCCACCAAGTACACCGCGTCCGCCGACGGCATCACCGTCGGCTCCGGCATGGGCGAGGAGGAACAGGTCCGCACCATCGACGACGGGACCTGGACCGCCTACGAGAATGTTGACATCACCAATATAGAAAATATCACCGTCGGCCTGAACATCCCGACCGAAGGCGGCATCGTGGAGATCCGCGTCGGCGGTCCGGATGGCAACCTGATCGGCCGCATCGAGGCTACGAAGGCCTCCGGCGCCCGCGTGGGCGGTGTCTATGGCGCCAGCATGCCCATGAAAACCAGCGCCCTGAAGCTCGGTTTCAACGGCCCCCAGAAGGTCTATCTGGTTTACAAGGCCCCGCAGGACGCCCCGATCGACGAGGCGACGCTCAAGACCGCCCGCGAGGCAGACGTGGCCGTGTTGTTCGTCGGCACCGACGAGAACACCGCGACCGAAGAGGCCGACCGCCTGACGCTCCTGCTGCCCGGCAACCAGCTGGCCCTGATCCAGGCCGTGGCTTCCGTCAATCCGCGCACCATCGTGGTCATGCAGACCCTGGGCTGCGTGGAGGTGGAGGAATTCCGCCATCTGCCGGGCATCCCCGGCATCCTCTGGACGGGCTACAACGGCCAGGCCCAGGGCGAGGCGATCCCGCGCCTGCTCTTCGGTGAAGTCTCCCCGGGCGGCAAGCTCAACGCCACCTGGTTCAAGAGCGTCAAGGACCTGCCGGCCATCACCGACTACAACCTCCGCCGCAGCGCCGGCGCCGGCGGCCGCACCCTGTGGTACTTCAACCGCGAGGTCTCCTATCCCTTCGGCTACGGCCTGAGCTACACGACCTTCGAATACAGCAACTTCCGCATCAGCCGGAGCGCCATCACCCCGAACGACAAGGTCACCCTGAGCGTGGACGTCACCAACACGGGCGACTGCAGCGGCGACGAGGTGGTGCAGATCTATGTCCGCACGCCGGACAGCCCGGCCTCCCTGGAGCGTCCCGAGAAGCGCCTCAAGGGCTTCCGGCGCGTGACCATCCCGCGTGGCCAGACCCGCACCGTCCGCATCGACGTGGATTGTGCCGACCTCTGGTTCTGGGACATGGAGGCAGACCGGATGACCTACGACCCGGGCCGCTACGTCTTCGAGTTCGGCTCTTCCTCGCAGGACATTCGCGGCAGCGTGAGCGCTACGATGTCCGGCAACTTGAAGCGCAGCCTCAAGACGATCTGGGCCAGCATCGACGTCCCCGTGCTCCGCATCGGACAGACGACGCAGGCCTCCTTCTCCGCCTGCATGAACGACGACAGTTTCGAGGAAGGCGCGACGGCCGTGTGGACGAGCAACAATCCGTCCGTGCTGACGGTTGATGCCAACGGCGCCGTGAAGGCCGTTTCGATGGGGGTTGCCACCCTGACCTGCTCCGTGACCCTTGACGGCAAGACCGTCGAGGACCGCATTGCCGTGAAGGTGATGCCCGACCTCGGGCTCTCCAGCCTGAAGGTCGGCGGCAAGTCCGTCAATCCCGGCACCGCCGCTTCCCTGAGCTACCTGCTTCCGGCCGGCAAGGCCCCGAAGGTGGAGGCCGTGGCGGTCGATCCTGCCATCCGCGTGAGTGTGAAGCAGGCCGAGGCCGTGCCCGGCACCGCCGTGGTGACGCTCTGCGACGACCAGACGGGCGACAGCCGCGAGATCACGGTCAACTTCGGCACGAAGGGCGTTTCCGACAGCTTCCGCAAGGGCGCGCTCGCCCAGGCCTGGCACTGGGTCCGCGAAGATCCCGCCGCCTGGACCCTGTCCGCCGCGGACGGCCTTGTGCTGACCGCCGGCAAGGGCGACATCGTCCTGGCGGGCAATTCCGTCCCGAACATCCTGCTCCAGAGCGCCAACAGCGACTGGACCGTGGAGACGAAACTGCACGGCTTCACCGCTCCGGCCGCCCCGGCCCAGAACGCCGGCCTGGTGGCCTACGAGTCCGACGACAACTTCGTGAAATTCGTCTACGCCGCCACCTTCAACTTCCGCCGTCCGGCCACGGACGGTCCCGCGCCGGGTCAGCTGCAGCTCCTCGTGGAGGAGAACGGCCAGCAGAAGTCCAGCGTGAGTGTAAGTCTGGAGGGGGTCGCCGTCAAGGATAACACCCTATGGCTGCGTCTGGTCAAGCAGGGCGACAACTACACCGCCTGGTACTCCGTCGACGGCAAGAAATTCGTGCAGGCCGGCACGGCCCAGGCCGTCCTCAAGGACGTGCAGGCCGGTGTGGTCGCCTGTGAGGGCGAACTGCCCGCGATGATGCGCGGCGGCGGTCCGCGCGGTGGTTTCCAGCTGCCGCAGGCCGCTCCGCTCCGCGTCGGCTTCACGGACTTCAAGATTGTCAGCCGCGGCCGGAAATAATGATCCGGCAGCGCGGCATCCTGGGTTTTCTCCTGCTCGTGGGCTTCCTGACGGCGGCACACGCGCAGGAGAACCTGCCTATGACTGTCCGCGGGACCCTGCAGGCCGTCTGTGCGGATCCGGAGGGCTTCCAATGGGCTGTCACGGACGCGGGGGAAATCCTGCGCTCGGCGGACGGGTCCGCCTGGACGGTATTCGATTTCAATGCCTCATATGAAGGTTACTACCCGCAGATGGATTTCCGGGCCGTGGCGGCCGGCGGCGGCTCCGTGATGGTGGCCGGGCTGGATGCCGGCGGACACCTGGGCGTCTATACTTCGAGCCGGGGCACCGTGTGGAGTGCGCGCTCGCTGGAGTACAGTGAAGCGGGGGAGCGGGGCGTACTGGACATCACGCCCGTCTCGCTCGGCTACGACCCCCTGCGGGACAGTTTCTTCCTGTGCGGCACGCAGGGAACGCTCTTCGAGATGCCGGGCTGCTCGCACTGCAACCGCCTGACACGCTATCCCACGGATACGCTCTATGTCCGTGTCCAGGCGGGCTTCAACGCCCTGTTGCTGGGCAGCGGAGGTTTTAGAAAAGTAATCGAACCCTGATGTTATAGGCGCGCGGCGGTTTCTTTCAGGATTTCGGATACGGTAGGGTGGGGGAACACCACCTTTTTGATCTGTGATACGGTCATCCCCTGTTCAATGGCCATGCAGGCACTGTGTATGATCTCGGAACAGGGGTTGCCCAGCATGTGTACGCCCAGTATCTTCTGGGACGACTTGTCCACAATCAGCTTGCAAAGGCCCTCTCCCCGTTCATTCTCGGCCACGAAGCGGCCGGAATAGGCCATCGGGAGTTTGAGGACGGCATAATCCAGGCCCTTTGCGGACGCCTCCGCTTCCGTGACCCCCGTGCCGGCCACTTCGGGATTGGTGTAGACCACGCCCGGAATGGCGTCGTAGCGCATCGCGTCTTCGCGGCCCAGGATGGTGTTCACGGCCACCTCGCCCTCGCGGCTGGCGGTGTGGGCCAGCATGGAGAAGCCCGTCACGTCACCGGCGGCATATACGCCCGGCACCTGGGTGCGCATCTTCTCGTCCACGCGGATGCCAACCGGCCGTCCGGCCGGATTCAGTGCCAGTTCCACGCCGATGTTCTCCAGGCCGATTCCCTGGAATGCGGCCCTGCGGCCCACGGAAACCAGGATCTTGTCGCCCCGGGCCCGGCAGGTCCTGCCTTCCGGATCCTCATACACCACGTCATTTCCTTCCACGGCGACCACCTTGCAGCCGAGGTGGAAGTCGACGCCTTTTCTGGCATACTGCGCCTCGAGCAGGGCTGAGATCTCTTCGTCCATCGGTCCCAGGATCTTCGGCAGCATCTCCACCACCGTCACGCGGGTGCCGATGGAGTTGAAGAAGCTGGCGAACTCCATGCCGATGACGCCGCCGCCGATCACCACCAGTTCCTCGGGCCGCCCGGTGAGGGAGAGGATTTCCCGGTTGGTGACCACCACGTCGCCCAGCCCTTCACGAAGACCGGGGATGGGCGGGACGACCGCTTCGGAGCCCGTGCAGATGAGCAGGTTGCGGGCGCGGTAAGTCTCTTCGCCGCAGGCGAGCGTGATGCCGTCGGTCCCGCGGCCCGTGATGACGGCTTCGCCGTTCACCACTTCCACCCCGGCCTCTTTCAGCTGGGCCTTCACCCCGCCGACGAGTTTCCTGACCACCTTCTCCTTGCGCTTGAGGACGGCGCCGAAATCGACGGCCGATTCCGGCACCTGCACGCCATAGGGGCCGGCATGCCGGGTGTAATCATATATCTTGGCGCTATAGAGCAGCGTCTTGGTGGGGATGCATCCTTCGTTGAGGCAGACACCTCCCAGGCTCTTTTTTTCGAACAGGACTACGGAGAGTCCTGCGGTGCCGGCGCGTCCTGCGGCCACATATCCGCCGGGACCTCCGCCCAGGATTGCGAGATCGTACATATTTGACATGAGCTTGACAGACAAAGGTAATCATTTTTCCCGGGATGTACCACATTTGGCATTTTCGCGAAAAAGCGCTATATTTGAAGATATACTGACAACACCCACTCTTATGAAACGTTTTCTCCTTTTCCTGGCCTGCTCGCTCTGCCTGCCGCTCGCGGCGCAGAACCCGGTCATCCGCACATCCTACACCCCGGATCCGGCTCCGTTCGCGCACGGGAACACCCTGTATCTGGCCGTCGACCACGACGAGGACGACGCCACCTATTTCAAGATGAAAGACTGGCAGTTGTACAGCACCGGGGACATGGTCAACTGGACCTATCTCGGCACGCCGGTCTCCACGGCCACCTTCCCCTGGGCCTTCCAGGGCGACCGCGCCTGGGCCTCCCAGCTGGTCGAGCGGGACGGGAAGTGGTACTGGTATGTCTGCCTGACCGTGGCGGCGACACGCGCCGATGCGCTGGCCGTCGCCGTGGCGGATGACCCGCAGGGTCCGTACGTGGATGCCATCGGCGGGCCGCTGGCCACGGGCTTCGCCTTCATCGACCCGACCGTCTTCCTGGACGACGACGGTTCCGCCTGGCTCGTCTGGGGCAACAAGGGCTGCTGGTACGGCCGCCTGGGCGACGACATGGTTTCCTTCCCGGAAGGCTGGAAGGAGATCCCCGGCTGGGGCGACCCGGCCTGCTTCGGCCCGGAGTCGATGAAGCCCGACTGGTCCGACGGAGGCAGGCAGAAGATGATGGTCGGCTACGAGGAGGGCCCCTGGCTCTACAAGCGTGACGGCACCTATTATCTGTCCTATCCGGCCGGCGGCGTGCCGGAACACATGGCCTATTCGACCGCGCCGTCCATCCACGGCCCCTGGACCTACCGGGGCCGCATCATGGACGAGGCCGAGAACAGTTTCACCATCCACGGCGGCAACGTGGACTTCCGCGGCCGCCATTACATGTTCTATCACAACGGGGCCCTGCCCAACGGCGGCGGCTTCCACCGCAGCACCTGCGTGGAGGAATTCGAATTCGGTCCGGACGGCAGCATTCCCTTCATTCCTTTCACGAAGAAGGGGGTGGAGCCGCTGCAGACGCTGAATCCCTACCAGACGGTCCAGGCCGAGACGATGGCCGAATCCTGGGGCCTGAAGACCGACCGCGAGGCCGGGAAGCGCCACTGGATCACGCATGTGCACAACGGCGACTGGCTCAAGCTGCGCAATGTGGACTTCGGCGACAATCCGGCCGTGCTGGTGTCGCTGGAGATGCTCAATTTCAAGAACCCCGGCACCGTGGACTTCTTCCTGGACGAGATGGGCGGACGTCCGATCGCTTCCGTGCCGGTGAACGGGGAGAACATGCTGGTGAAAGCCCCTGTCGACGCGCGTGCGAAGGGCGTGCATGACCTGTATCTGCTCTTCCGCGGCGGTGACGAGGAGCTCTTCGACCTGGACTGGTGGGTATTCAACCACCATCTGAACATGCCCCTCATCCAGACCAAGTACACCGCCGATCCGGCCCCGGTGGTCCATGACGGCACGGTCTATCTGTACACCACCCACGACGAGGACGGGGCCCAGGGCTTCCAGATGTTCGACTGGCTGCTGTACACCAGTACCGACATGGTGAACTGGACGGACCACGGGGCCGTGGCCTCGCTGGACGACTTCGCCTGGTATGAAGGCAAGAACGGCGCCTGGGCCGAGTGCGTGGTGGAGCGGAACGGGAAGTTCTACATGTACTGCCCGATCCACGGCCACGGCATCGGCGTGTTGGTGGCGGATTCGCCCTTCGGGCCCTTCAAGGACCCGCTCGGGGAGCCGCTGGTCTGGCAGAAGGAGCACTGGGACGACATCGACCCGAGCGTGTTCATCGACGACGACGGCCAGGCCTACATGTACTGGGGCAATCCGAACGTCTACTGGGTGAAGCTCCACGAGGACATGATTTCCACCGACGGCCCCATCCACAAGCTGGACTACAGGATCGAACACTATCAGGAGGGCCCCTGGTTCTACAAGCATGACGGCAAATATTACCTGGCCTTCGCCTCGACCTGCTGCCCGGAGGGCATCGGCTACGCGATGAGCGACAGCCCGACCGGCCCCTGGAAGTCGATGGGACACATCATGGACCGCACCTGGCGCACCCGGGGCAACCATCCCGGCATCATCGAGTACAAGGGGCAGTCCTATATCTTCGGGCTCAACTACGACCTGTGGCACCTGACCACCTTCCGGCATGCAGAGCAGCGGAGCGTTTCCGCCGCCCCGATGTATTACGAGCCGGACGGATCCATCCGCAAGGTTCCGTACTGGCTGGACAATGTCCTGGAGCAGATCGAACCCTTCCCTACCAGCGTGTGGAGGCAGAGACGATGGCCTGGGGCTACGGCCTCAAGACGCGCAAGGACGCAGGCCAGGGGGTCGTGCTGAACAACATCGATGCGGGGGAGACGCTGCTTGTCAAGGGCGTGGACTTCGGCGCCCGCGGCGCCCGTTCGCTGACCGCCTGTGTGCAGGCGCCCGCCGGCGGACGGATCGAGATCCGGCTGGACAGTGCGGACGGCCCGCTGGCGGGCACGCTCAGCCTGCGTCCCGGCACGGGCTGGAAGCAGCAGAGCTGCCGCCTGAGCGGCGCGAAGGGCGTACATGACTTGTATTTCGTCTTCACGGAAGGCGGATTCGAATGGGCCTGGTGGCAGATGAAATAACGGATTAATTTCCCAACATAATCATGAAGAAGATTCTTTTGCTTTGCATGCTGGCGCTCGCGGCCGCCTGTGCGCGTCCGACGACGCACTGTGTCAACCCGCTGACCTACACCGACATCCCGGACAACGACGTGGTCCGGGTGGGGGAGGATTACTACATGGTCAGCACCACGATGTATTATTGCCCCGGCGCTCCGGTCATGCACTCGCGCGACCTGGTGCATTGGCGCATCGTGGACTATGTCTATGACTTCCTGGAGGACGATGACGTCTACAACCTGCGGAACGGCCGCAACGCCTACGGCAAGGGCCAGTGGGCCACGTCGCTGCGCTATGAGAACGGCCGCTTCTGGGCGCTGTTCATCGCCAACGACCAGCGCAAAACCTATGTCTATTCGACGCCGGAGATCGGACAGCCGTGGACGCGCAGCGTCATCGACCGGCCTTTCCACGACGCGTCGCTCCTCTTTGAGGACGGCCGCGTGTACGTGGTCTGGGGCAACGGGGAAATCCGCATCACCGAGCTGGAGCCGGACTTGACCGCCGTCCGGGCGGGCGGGGTGGACCAGGTCCTCTTCACCAGCCCGCGCGAAGGCTACAACCTCCGGGCGGAAGGCGCACACATCTATCACATCGGCGACTGGTACTATGTCCTGGTGATCGACTGGCCGTCGGGCGGCGTCCGTACGGAGACCTGTTGGCGCAGCCGGGAGCTGCTCGGCGAGTATGAGCCGAAGACCATCCTGCAGGGCGCCTTCGACGGCCGCGGCGACGGCGTGGCGCAGGGTGCCATCTTTGACACGCCGAGGGGGGACTGGTACGCGATGATGTTTCAGGACCACGGCGGCGTGGGCCGCATTCCCACGCTGCAGCCCGTCACCTGGGTGGACGGCTGGCCGATTCTGGGAGATAACGGCGTGCCTGTCAAGGAGTTTGACGTGAACCTGGCCCCGGACGGGGAGGACTATGTCTGGGCCTCCGACGAGTTCGATTCCGACCGGCTCGCCCTCGTGTGGCAGTGGAACCACAAACCGCTGGACGGCTGCTGGTCGCTGACCGAACGCCCCGGCTGGCTGCGCCTGACCACGGGACAGCTTGCCACCGGCCTGCCCGATGCCCGCAACACGCTCACGCAGCGCACCGTCGGTCCGCAGTGCACGAGCGCGGTCCTGCTGGACGCCTCCGGTCTGAAACCCGGCGATTTCGCGGGCCTGAGCGCCTTCCAGAGCAACCGCGCCGACATCGGCCTGCGCCGCACGGATGCCGGTCTGGAGCTGTATGCCCTCCGGGAGTCCCCGCAGTGGGGCCCTGGCCGCACGCGCACCCGCGTGCAGAATGAACTCCTCTGCGTGCCCGCCGAGGCGGAGACGGTGCAGCTGGGCATTCGTTATGACTTCGACCAGGACCGGGCCTGGCTGCGCTACAGCTGGGACGGCACCGACTGGACCGAGCTCGACGAGCCGCTGCAGATGCGCTTCTCGCTGGATTACTTCACCGGCTACCGCTCCGCCCTCTACTGCTACGCCACGCGCGAGCTGGGCGGCCACGCCGACTTCGACTGGTTCCACCAGGAATAAAAACCCACACCATGAGAAGATGGTTCACTACCTTCCTGTAGGGACTCCTGGCGCTGATGCTCTCCCAGGGAGTGTCGGCGCAGCCGGCCCTTGCCGCGGCGAAGCGTCCGGGCTTCCTGGCCATCCCGCTGGGGGTGAAAGGGGACTTGCTCTTCGGTGAGGCCGTCATCGGCTGGAAGATCATCCGCCACCGGGAGTAGCCCGGATGTTACAAAAATGCCGGGAAATACCACGGGGTCCGCATGGGCATCCGAAAGATATTTTATAAATTTGTGTGTTTCACCTGAGATCTTTTAACCATTATGAGAAAATCTGTATTTTGCTGGATGCTGATGCTGGCGACGGGCTTGTCCCTGATGGCGCAGGAGGGCGTATCGGTACAGTTCTACACCCCGACCGCCGTCCGCATCGTCAAGGGCGGACCGGTGCCGGAGCACAGTTTCGCCGTCATCGCGGCGCCGCAGGCGGTCGCTGTCCGGAAGTCCGTCACCCGGGGCGGCACGATGTATGACAGCGGCGCGCTGAAGGTGGCCGTCGCCATGGACGGCACGGTCCGTTTCTTCTCCCGGAATGGCAAACTCCTGCTCAAGGAAGGCGCCTGGGGCTTCGAGACCCGCACCGAGGGTCCGGACAAAGGCGCACGCATCGTCCGCCAAACTTTCCTGCCGGAGGCGGACGAACCTTTCTACGGACTGGGCATCCTGCAGGACGGCACCCTTTCGCTGCGCGGCAAGACGCGCCGGATGATCCAGGGCAACACGGAGGACTTCGTCCCGATCGTGCAGTCCGTCAAGGGCTACGGCATCTTCTGGGACAATCCGTCCCCGACCGTCTTCCGCGATGATGCGTCCGGCATGCATTTCGAGTCCGAGGTGGGGGAGGCGATAGACTACTACTTCATTTACGGCGGCGATGCGGACGGCGTGGTCGCCGGCATCCGCGCGCTCACCGGCCACGTGCCGATGCTGCCGCTCTGGAGCTACGGCTTCATGCAGAGCCGCGAGCGTTATAAGAGCAGCAAGGAACTGCTGGACGTGCTGCACGGCTACCGCGAACGGCAGATTCCAATCGACTGCGTCATCCAGGACTGGCAGTACTGGGGCAACAACTACCAGTGGAACGCGATGGAGTTCCTGAGCGAAGACTTCCGAAACGCCCAGGCGATGATCGACGAGGTGCATGCCCAGCACGCGAAACTGATGATTTCCATCTGGGCTTCCTTCGGCCCGATGACCAAGCCCTATCGCGAATTGGACGCGAAGGGCCTGCTCTTTGACTTCGCCACCTGGCCGCAGTCGGGGCTGACGGACTGGCCGCCGCGGCGCGACTATCCTTCGGGCGTGCGGCCCTACAATCCTTACTCGGCCGAAGCCCGCGACATCTACTGGAAGCATCTGCTGCGCCTGGAGAATATGGGCATCGACGCCTGGTGGATGGACTCCACAGAGCCGGACCACCTCGATTTCAAGGAGAGCGACCTGGACGTAGAGACGGGATCCGGATCTTTCCGGCGGGTGCGAAACGCTTTCCCGATCCTGTCGGTGGAGGGGGTGGCGGACAACCAGAAGAAGGTCTCCGACCGCCGTGTGATGATCCTGACGCGCTCCGCCTGGGCCGGGCAGCAGCGTACGGGCGCCAACACCTGGAGCGGCGACGTGGGCTCCTCCTGGCAGTCGCTTCGCGCCCAGATCCCCGCCGGTCTGGGATTCGCCCTGACGGGCAATCCCAACTTCAACACCGACTGCGGCGGCTTCTTCCCGAACGGCTACAACCGCCGCGGCGCCCCCGCAACCTGCGCGCAGAATCCGCTCTTCCAGGAACTCTACGTGCGCTGGCTGCAGTACGGCGCCTTCTGCCCGATGATGCGCAGCCACGGCGAGAGCTCCCGGCGCGAGATCTGGGAATTCGGCGCCCCCGGCGAGCCGGTCTATGACGCCATCGAAGCAACGATACGCCTGCGTTACGCGCTGCTGCCGTACATCTATTCCGTCGCGCACGAAGTGAGCGCGGCGGACGGCACCTTCCAGCGGGCGCTCTTCATGGATTTCCCGGCCGACCGGGCCGGGTGGGAACGCAGCGACGAGTTCCTCTTCGGCCGCTCGCTGCTGGTCGTGCATGCGCAATACACGCCCGAGGCGGTCCGCTTTGATGACACGCCCGTGGACTTCAGCGCCGCCCGCAGCACGCAGGTCTATCTGCCCAAGGGCTGCGACTGGTATGATTTCCGGACCGGCGAGCGCCTGAAAGGCGGCCGGACGGTCACGCGCGAGACACATCTGGACACCGTTCCGCTCTTTGCGCGCGCCGGCGCCATCATTCCGGTCGGCCCGGATGTGCAGTACACCGGCGAGAAGGCCTGGGACGATCTGGAGATCCGGGTCTATCCCGGTGCCGACGGCCGTTTCGTGCTCTATGAGGATGAGGGCGACACCTACCGCTACGAGCAGGGGGCCTGCTCCACCATCGAATTCACCCTCCGCGGCCGCACGCTGACGGTCGGGGAGCGCAGCGGCTCCTTCCCGGGCATGCTGCAGAGCCGCCGTTTCCGCGTGGTGACGCCCGACGGCACCGTCCGCGAACTGGTCTATGACGGAAAAACACAAAAGATCCAATTATAATGAAGAAAATCCTGATCCCGCTGCTGGCCCTGTTGGGCTGCTGCACCATCCTGCCCGCGCAGGACAGACTTTATGCGGATGAGTTTCCGCTTGGAGATGTCACCCTGCTGGACGGCCCGCTTAAGCGGGCGCGCGACCTGAACATCCAGACCCTGTTGCAGTACGACTGCGACCGTCTGCTGGCCCCGTACCGCAAGGAGGCCGGCCTGGAGCCGAAGGCCCCGACCTACCCCAACTGGGACGGCCTGGACGGCCACGTGGCCGGGCACTACCTCTCCGCGATGGCCATCAATGCCGCCACGGGCGACGAGGAGTGCCGCCGCCGGATGGAGTACATGCTCTCCGAGTTGCAGCTGGTCGCCGACACCAACACCGCGGAGCATCCCGAATGGGGGCTCGATTACGTGGGCGGTTTCCCCGGCAGCGCCGCGCTCTGGACCGAATTCCGGAACGGCGAGTTCGGCCGCTATTTCGCCTCCTGGGCGCCTTTCTACAACCTGCACAAGATGTTTGCCGGCCTGCGCGACGCGTGGGTGTACTGCGGCAACGAGCAGGCGCGTACGCTCTTCCTGCGCTTCTGCGACTGGGCCGTGTGGCTCACCGCCGGCCTGACCGACGAGCAGATGGAGGAAATGCTTCGTAACGAGCAC
>CAJOMY010000087.1 GCA_905235775.1 uncultured Bacteroidales bacterium
CCGTGTACCACACATAATCGACCTGGAGCGTACGCAGGTACGCCAGCGATGCCTCGTCCCAGTCCGAGAACTTCCCGCGCCCCCACAGCCGGGGCAGCGCCTGATAAATGATCTTCTTCGACATAATGCAAAGATACATTATTTCCGCGAGCCGGAAAAGGGAAGACGGTGCTGCGGGGAGGAAAGCGGGGAAAAGAGAAAGCCTTCCGGGACGGGAAGTCCGGAAGGCTTTCTCTTTGGCTGGCGGTTCGCTAGCGGGCCATGATGGCACCGACCAGGCCGAGGATCGCGTAGAACTCCGGAAGGGCGGCGTAGATCAGCGTGTTGGTGAAGACGTTGTGTCCCTGCGACACGCCCACGATACCGTTGGCGCACACCTGGCCCTGACGCATGGCGGAGAGCAGGCAGGCCGCACCGACGGAGATGCCGATGCCGAAACAGAGCGCACCGGAGATGGTGCCTGCAGTGAATTTGCCGAGCAGGATGAAGAATGCCACGAAGCCATAGATACCCTGGGTGGCCGGCAGGGCGGAGAGCACCATGTAACTGCCGGAAGCCTCCGGTTTGCGCTTCAGGGCGCCTTCGGCGGCGTTGCCCGCCGTGGTGGTACCGATCGAGGAGCCGATGCCGGCCAGCGCCAGCACGAGTCCGAGTCCGAGATAACCGAGAATTTGATCCATAATTACTTGATTTATTGTTTATTCATTACTTGTCAGAGGGTTGAACTTGCGGCCGCCGGCCTCGTATCCGGAATTCTTGAAGAACTCCAGGAAGTTGAGTCGCAGCGGGTGGACGAAGGCGCCCAGGGCGCACATCGCGATGTTGAGCGTGTGGCCGATGAGCACCAGCAGGATGAAGAAGATCCAGAGGACGATGTTGGAGCCGTCCCCGAGCACCATGCGGCCCATGTCGTTGAAGGCCATGCCGAGCATGCTGCCTGCGAGGCCGAGGGCATACAGGCGCAGGTAGCTGAGCACGTCGCCGAGCAGTCCCGTGACCATCTGGTAGGTGTCCCACAGGCCGAGGCCAACGTTGGCGAGTTTGTTGCGTTTGATGTTGTTGAGCGGGAAAATGCCGATGGCAGAAACGACGCCGAGGGCAATGATGATCCATTTCGTGAGCTCCGAACTCAACACGCCTGTCAGGGAAATGGCGCCCACGATGACGCTGCCTACGATGAGCAGCGTCCAGCCGAGCGTGCCAAGCGAAGCGGCGAACCCATTCAGCCTCACCGCGTGGATGGCCTTGACCATCATGGCGAGGGACAGGTGCACCACGCCGACAATCAGCGACAGGACCATGCCGCCGGCATAACCGGCTATCTCGTCCGGCAGGAAGACGCCGCGGATACCTGCAAAGCACGCCCATTGCGCGATGTCGATCGAGAAGAAGGTGTGCAGGAAGAACCCCACGACGACCGTCGCCGCGCCAAGGGTAACCACGAGCGGGGCCATGTCCTTGAAAGAGGGAACTTTGCGGAGGAGCAGGCCGGCGCCGATCAGCACGAGGCCGTAGCCGGCGTCTCCCATGCACAGCGCGAAGAAGAGCAGGAAGAAGACGGCGATGAACGGGGTGGGGTCGAATCCGTCGTAAGCCGGTCGGCCATACATATCGGTGAGCACCTCGAACATCTTGACGAAGCGGTTGTTCTTGAATTCGATAGGCGGGTTCTCTTCAACCTTTGCTTCCTCCCGGAGATAGAAGACGCCGGACTGGTCCAGGAACAGGCGGACCGACGCGTCGCTGTCTGTCGGGGCGTAGCCCACCAGGGTGACGATGGTGTCCTCCGCGGCCGGAACGGCGGCGGCCCCGGCCAGGTAAAGGTCCAGCTTGGAGAGGACCTCCTGGCGGCGCCGTTCCAATTCCGGAATGCGCTCCTGTGCGGAAGCGATGCGGCGGAGAACCTGCTGGAAGTGCTTTTTCCGCTTTTCGAGCTCCTGCTCCTTCTGCGTGGCGTTGCAAGCCGGGACGGGAATCTCTCCGGGGAGGGGGTCTTCGCCCGCCACCACGAACCGGACATGGCTCTTGTCCGACTCGATGATGGACAGGGCATAGTCCTGTGCCCAGGCGGGCTGGAAGGCTTTCCGGGGCAGAATATGCAGGTGCACGGGTACCCCTGCTTCCGAGAGGCAGGTGAGCATCCCCCTGTCGAAATTGCCCCAGGCGCGAAGATTCTCCACCTCCTTCTCCAGTTGTGGGATTTCGACGGAGTCCTCGGAATAGCGCATAATCAAGCCGCCGGCCAGACGGACGATATCTCCGTCGATATACTCCGGCTCCGTCCCTTCCGGGACGCGGGCGTGCTGCAGGCCGTGGATGAGGCCGTCCAGGAGTTCGATTTCTCCCATGAGCTGCTCAGACTGCCCGTCAATGGGCTTGACACTCCGGGTGATGTCCACCAGACCGAGCTGCTGGAGTTTTTCCAGCAGGCCGGCCTGTTCTCCATTCATCAGGATGAAGGAGTATCGGGTCATTTTTGCGATCATGATTCAGCCTCCTCTTCTTCTGCGTGACGGGTCTTGACGATCTTGGAAGAGGCCTTGGAGAGGTTCTCCTCGTCCTCCATGTAGCGCTTGATCTTTCGGATGGCCTCCCGGTAGCCCGGGATCTGGACCTTCTCGTAGAGATTGACCTTCTGGGTGGTCTTCTTGCGGTTGAATTCGAGGATCTGGCGGCGCTGCTCGTAGATTTCGGCCTCGATGCCCAGCCGCGAGAGCTCCTTGAGGATCTCCACGCCGTCGGCGAACCAGGCCGGCTTGACGAAGGCGTTGAAGGGCTTGATCTCGAAGTGGATGTCGTCCAGACGCGGGGTTTTGACGCCAGCCACCTTGGTGATGCCCAGATCCACGTCCACGATCCGGACCAGTCCGGGTTCGAATTCGTTCCACAAGGCTGCGAGGTGGTCGTATCGCTGCAGGGAGGCTTCCAGCTCGTCGGCGAGGCGCTCGGCTTCCGTCTTGGCCTCCTGCACGCTCGAACGCAGGGCCGACTCCTTGTTCTTGAGGGTCGGCAGGGCATTCTGGCGCACCTTGAGCTGCTTGCCCAGATTCGTCAGGGAGGTCTTGTTGTATTGGAACTTGATTGCCATGGTCGTAGATTTTTCGCTTCGCTCAAAATGACAGGGATACCGTCATCCTGAACGAAGTGAAGGATCTATTTTTTCCAGTATTTGTCCACAAGCGCCTGTTTGATGCCGGTCTCGGCCGGTGAGAAGTACTTGCCGAAGATCTCCCAGGCGGTGTCCAACATCTGCTCGACGGTAATGTTGACGTCGATGGAGAGCAGCCGGGTGGCGTATTCCTTGGCGTAGTCCAGGCAGCGGAGGTCGTAGTCGGACAGGTCGAAACCGTTCTCGAGCTTGGTCTTCGCATTCTGGGCGTCGGCATACAGGCGCACACCCGCGTTCATGATCTGGGAATGGTCCTCGCGGGTCTTCTTGCCCTGCACGAGCTGCTTGAGCCGGGACAGCGAACGGAACGGGTCCACGATGACCTTGCCGGTGTCGGGATCCGCACGCAGGAAGAGCTGGCCTTCGGTGATGTAGCCGGTGTTGTCCGGGATGGCGTGCGTGATGTCGCCGTCGTTGAGGGTCGTGACCGCGATGATGGTGATGGAGCCGCCGTCGGGCAGCTGGACCGCCTTCTCGTAGATCTTGGCGAGGTCGGAATAGAGCGAGCCCGGCATCGAATCCTTGGACGGGATCTGGTCCATGCGGTTGGACACGATGGACAGGGCGTCGGCATAGAGGGTCATGTCCGTGAGCAGGACGAGGACCTTCTCGTTCTTGTCCACGGCGAAGTATTCGGCGGCGCAAAGGGCCATGTCCGGAATGAGCAGGCGCTCCACCGGCGGCTCCTCGGTCGTGTTGACGAAGGAGACGATCTTGCCCAGGGCGCCCGCCGCCTCGAATTCGTGGCGGAAGAAGAGATAGTCGTCGTTCGACAGACCCATGCCGCCGAGGATGATCTTGTCCACGTCGGCGCGCAGGGCCACGTCGGCCATGACCTGGTTGTACGGCTGGTCCGGGTCGGCGAAGAACGGAATCTTCTGGCCGGAGACCAGGGTGTTGTTGAGGTCGATTCCCGCGATGCCGGTCGGAATCAGTTCGGAGGGCTGGCGGCGCTTGTACGGGTTGACGGACGGTCCGCCCACTTCACGCTCTTCGCCTTCGATCTCCGGTCCGCCGTCGATCGGGCGTCCGTAGGCGTTGAAGAAACGGCCGGCAAGCTGATCCCCCACGCGCAGGGTGGGAGGCGCTCCCAGGAAGGATACCTCGGCGTTGGTCGGCACGCCTTCCGTGCCGGAAAAGACCTGCAGGGTGACGTTGTCGCCCTTGGTCTTCACGACTTGGGCGAGCTTGCCGTCCACGGTGGCCAGCTCGTCATTCGACACGCCCCTGGCGTTCAGCGTGACCGTGGCCTTGGTGACGGCCTGGAGCTGGGTGTATGTGCGTTGGAATGCTTTCGTTGCCATAATCTTATGCGAGGTGTTTGCGGAGCTGCTGCTCGTATTCGTTGAATTCCGGGCTCTGGAACCGGGTGTAGTTCATCTGCCTCAGGGTGTTGATCAGATCCTTGAAGAACACGCGGCACTCGTCGAAGTTCTCGAACTCGAAGGGCCGGTCGCAGAGCTCGAGGATGAGGTCCAGCATGAATTTCTGCCGCTCCAGCGGGCAGAGGGCGTCAACGGCGTCGAACGCATCCTGCTGCAGGAAGGCGAAGTCGATGAGCTCGGACTTCCAGAAGGCCTCGTGGTAGGACATCGGCACGCCGTCATCGCCCAGGATGTTGATCTGGTCGGCCATTTCGCGGCCGCGCCGGACGTAGTTCTTGGCCCGGAGGACCTTGTCCGTCCAGCCGGGCTGGATGGTGCTGTCGAGGTATTCGCAGATCTCGGGATACTCGAGATACTTGGAGTAGGAGTCGATGGGGTTGACGGCCGGGTAGCGCTTCTGGTCGGCGCGGTTCTGCTCGAGGGCATAGAAGCAGCGGGCGGCTTTCTTGGTGGACTCGGTCACCGGCTCCTTGAGGTTGCCGCCGGCAGGGGAGACCGTGCCGATGAAGGTCACGGCGCCCGTCTGCCCGTTGTTCAGCACAACCATGCCCGCGCGGGCGTAGAAACTGGAAATGATGGCGGAGAGGTCCACCGGGAATGCATCCTGTCCGGGAAGCTCCTCCATGCGGTTGGACATTTCGCGCAGGGCCTGCGCCCAGCGGGAAGTGGAGTCGGCCAGCAGCAGGCACTTCAAGCCCATCGAACGGTAATACTCGCAGATGGTCATCGCCGTGTAAACGGATGCCTCGCGGGCCGCGACGGGCATGTTGGAGGTGTTGCAGATGATGGTGGTGCGCTCCATCAGCTTGCGGCCGGTGTGCGGGTCGACGAGTTCCGGGAATTCCGTGAAAATCTCCACGACTTCGTTGGCGCGTTCGCCGCAGGCGGCCATGACGATCACGTCGGCGTCGCCCTGCTTGGCGATGGCGTGCTGCAGGACCGTCTTGCCGCAGCCGAACGGGCCTGGGATGAAGCCGGTGCCTCCCTCGGCAATGGGATTGAAGGTGTCGATACAGCGTACGCCCGTCTCCATGATCTTCGCAGGGCGGGGCTTCTCTTTGTAGGCCTTGACCGCCACCTTGACCGGCCAGCGCTGCGTCATGGTCACGGGCACGTCCTCGCCGTCGGCGTCGGTGAGCACCGCAACCGTCTGGTCGACGGTGTATTCCCCTTCGGGGACGACGCTCTTGACCGTATATTCTCCCCGGAAGGAGAATGGGACCATGATCTTGTGGGGCAGCCAGCCTTCCTTGACCTCGCCGAGCCAGTCGGCGGCGACCACACGGTCGCCGGGTTGGGCGAGCGGCGTGAACGCCCAGCGGGCCTCGCGGTCCAGCGGGTCGGTGTATTCCCCGCGCTTGAGGAAGACGCCCGCCATCGTGCGGAGGTTGTTTTGCAGTCCGTCGTAGATGCCGGACAGCAGGCCGGGCCCCAGCGTGACCTCAAGCATCTTGCCGAGGAATTCGACATCGTTGCCGTTCTTCAGTCCGCGGGTGCTTTCGAACACCTGGACCGAAGCCTTGTCGCCGGCGATCTTGATGACTTCGGCGAGGAGCTTCTCGCTGCCGACGGAGATGTAGCAGAGTTCGTTCTCCGCCACCGGTCCGTCCACGGCCACGGTCACCAGGTTCGAGACGATGCCCGTTACCTTTCCTTTAGTACTCATATCGTAAGATTCTGTTTTTTGTTGTCATAGGTGGAGCGGATGTCCTCGACCAGGCGGCGGAAGAGCTGCCGGCCGGACTCGGGATCCAGCTGGAGCCAGCGGTCGATAATCTTGAGCTTCGCGACGAAACCGAGCACAAGCTCGAGATCGAGGCTGTCCAGGATGGTGATCTCGTCAATCTTCTCCCAGCGAAGCTCGTCCAGCCCGCGTTCGCGCTTCAGGATATCACCGCAGTTCAGGATCTGCTCGGCCGCTTCGCGCTCGGGGAACTCCTCCGTCTGCCGGCCTTCGAGCAGAACCTGGTCCTGGTCGAAGGCGCGTCCGAGCGATTCATTGAGATAGGCGACGGTGAGGTTGCGCAGATCCAGGTCGAAGCGGAACCATTCGCGGATGAAGCGGTTGCGGTGCTGCAGGGCGGCGGCGTAGAATTCCGCATCGAGCCGCTCGGGGATGTAGCCGGCGAGCAGCTGGTCCAGCACCGCGGCGTCGCGCGGGGAGAGCTGTTCGCGGATCTCGTCCACGATGTCCTGCGCGACCAGGCGCTCGGGCTGGCTGTCGCCCGGCTGGAGAACCGGCAGGCTGGCGATGATGTACGCGTAATTGTCCATCGGAGCCGGGCTATCCGAAAAGAAGCTTGCGGGTTACAGGGCGGAGATACTCGGCGATCAGCTCGCGGAAGGTCTCGTCGGTGAGGCTGACAAACCAGCTGCCATCCCGGGGTCCGATCGAGAAGCCGCCGGCGACTTTCTTGGAGAACTGGGCCTTCGGCGCACTGCCAAGCGTCCGGGCGAGCTCCCCGGCGACCCAGGGCTCCAGCTCCTGTTGCAGCGAAGCGGGCAGGATGAGGGCGAGCTCGGCCGATTCGCTGGCGCTGAAACGCTCCGCGACGGTGGTGATGATCTTCTTGAGGAAGTCGGGGTCGGCCAGGGATGCATTCACGCTCCCGGCGCTGATGGCGCCGACCAGCAGGTTCTCGATGTCTTTTTTCGTGGCCTGCAGGCACTGCTCGGACGCCATCTTGACATCGGATGTGGTCTTGTCGCGGAGATCGTCGGCCTGCCGCTGCGCGGCGGCAAGGATCTCTTCTGCCTGCTTGCAGGCTTCGGCGATGGTGCGGTCCGCCTCCGCCCGGGCGCGGGCGAGAAGCTGTTCTCCTTCTTCTTTACCTTTGGAGAGACCCTCTTGGTAGAGTCTTTCCGTGAGTTCCTGTAGTTTGTCGGACATATCGAATGATAGTTATTAGTCGGTTCAGACCCGTGAGGGTGTCTCACAAATCTATAAAGAATCCTCGAAAGAACAAAGAAAATCCGGCTTTTTCTCACAAAAAGCCGGATTATTAAATAATACTTTCCCAATTCATTAGACTATATCGATTTTTTCGGTCGTCCTGGGCGGCGCCTGGGCGCCTCCTCCGGTTTGGGCAGAAGTCCGACATC
>CAJOMY010000088.1:0-7579 GCA_905235775.1 uncultured Bacteroidales bacterium
CTGCTGCTGAAGTGGAACCCGGACTGCCTGCCGGAGTACGGCGCGGACGGGGACTTCGGCAAGGAGACCGAGGACGCGGTGAAGGCGTTCCAGAAGTCGGCGAAGCTGGAGGAGAGCGGCATCTACGACGCGGCCACCGAGGCAGCGCTGAAGGCGGCGACCTACGGCCACGTGCAGATCACCGGCGGCAGCGTGAACGTGCGCAGCGCCCCGGGCACGTCCAGCCGGGACATCGGCACGGTGCACAAGGGCGACATCCTGATTTACCAGGGCCTGGCCGAGGAAGCGGACGGCAAGCCCTGGTATCTGATCATCTACGCCAACGCCAACGGCTGGGTGAGCAGCAAGTACGCCCAGCTGATCGAATGAGACGGGCGCTTCGCCTGGCCCTCGCCGTGGTCGTTTTGACCGTGGCGCTTTTTATTGCCCTGGTGAGCGTGCGGCGGTGGGCCGGGTTCGAGGGCTTTGACCCGTACTTCATCGACTACAACCAGCCGGGCGTCGACATCACGTCGGAGGGCCCGTAGCGTCACACAAAGGAGATCGACATGGATGCTACACGTCAGATCCAGGTCGCCGTCGTTCGCGTCGACCTCATGCTCCTACACGCGGGAGCCGCCCTGCCAGCGGTGTTCCTGGCTGCCGCGCTGATCGTGGCGGCTGTATTGATGATTAGAAGGAGGTATCACAAATGACATGGGACAAGGTACTGAAAGCCCTGGCAGCCATCGCCGGAGCGCTCGCCGGTCTGTTCGGTGAATGGAATACGGCGCTGACAATCCTGGTGATCGTGATGGCCATGGACTACATCACCGGCGTGATCGTGGCGGTCATGCACCGCTCGCCCAAGAGCGAGGGCGGCGGCCTGAGCTCCAAGGTGGGCTTCATCGGCCTGGCGCGGAAGGGTTTCATGATCCTGATCGTGCTGCTGGCCACACTGCTGGATCGCGCCGTGGGCAACAGCGCCATGGTCTTTCAGACGGCCATGGTGTTCTACTACATCGCCAACGAGGGGCTTTCCATTCTCGAGAACGCCGACCTCATGGGCGTCCCCTTCCCCACTTTCCTCCGGGAGCGCCTGGAGAGCATGCGGGAGGAAAAGCAAAAGCCTCCCGATCCGGAGGAGCCGGGAGACTGACGCTTGCGCTTCGCTTCGCCGCGTGCTATAATGTCACTGCTGGAAGATGGTCGGGCTAACGCCCGGAAGCGCTCCCGCTGATTACCAAAGAGGCGGGAGGTGATGGCAATGTCAAACTTTGAGTTATTCATGGCGTTGATTGCTGTCGCAAGTCTCGTAATAGCAGTTATAAGTCTAATACGATGATGAAAAATGCTCCCGGGTAGAGGCAACTACTCGGGAGCGTTGGAAGTAGGATAACACCTGCGGGAGATGCTTCCCCGTCAACACCATTGTACAGCACCGGCGGCCGCGTGTCAAGCGTGGCCGCCATTTTTCTTTGTGCGCCGGCTGGAATCCCCTACTGCCGACATGCAGGACGCTGACCCGATTCCTGCACTTTTCCCACCTTCAGGAGCGTCCATGGGCGGCAATCGCTCCGGATCACACCGGCAGTGGCAGAGGATTTTCCCGCCTGAAGGTCGAATTATGAATCATATCCTGCATAGCAGGAAAAGGAAAGGAATGCTTTCACATGACGATCTTTAAATCATCGAAACAACCCAATCGCTTTAACCGCGGCCTTGATGAGATTTACGATCTCAGGGATATGCTCGAGAAACAGGGTCAATATGACTGTAAATGCCGCTACCTTGAAATCATGGCGGTAAGACTTCTTTTTATCGAGGACAGCCTTCGCGTCATTCGCAGCTTTCTCGCGTGCGGCCTCGGCCTTTTGATCGGACACCTGCTGTCTGCATTGTTCATGGCTGGCCAGTAAGTCCTCGCCCTTGGCGTCGAGATAATAATCCGGCAGGCGTTCATCCATCCAATGCGAATCACAGCGCACCAGCTTATTCCGTATCATTTCATTGAGACGTCGGCTTGCGTTGTCGCCTATGAATGCCTTTATCTCCACGCTCCCGGCTTTATGATCTGGCTGTTTGCTGATAAAATCAAGGATATCGAGATCGTTTTCAAATCTGTCATGGCAAAACCGCCTTTCTGTTGTTTTGAAATGTTTCGGTTCCCGCCTCTATGTGATACTTTTGTAAAAACCGATTGCTTGACAATCTGTCCGACATCATTTATCGTAGAGTTGCATGGAGGTGACGACATTGACCTACGGTAACCCAAAGATCACGGCCCGCATGCCCGCGCCAGTCATCAAGGCGCTAAAGCAGCTGGCCCAGGACCAGAACAGGACTCCATCGGACATCCTGCGCGACTTGGCCATCAAGGAGCTAAAGCGCGCGGGGTACTCCATAGAGCCAAAGGAGGGAGGGAACGCTAATGTATAATTATTAATAAAAAGTCCGCTTGAAGTAGGCGACCTTCAAGCGGATTAAGAAAGTTGACTGGCGGCTCGTGGCCACCTGGTACACCATCAGGGGCTCGAACCCTGGACACCCTGATTAAGAGTCAGGTGCACTTTTGTACCCGTTTACTGTCCGACATTATACCACCGGTTCACCGGTGTGTCAATCGCGCGGCTTAACATCTCATGATCGGGGTGTAAATAAATATTCGCCGTAACTGCATAACTTGAATGCCCGAGGATCGCCTGGAGGCTGCGGATATCTCTGCAATGCTTGGCGGATGAGGTGGCGAAGGAGTGCCGGAGGCCGTGGAGGCCGATATGCGGCAGCCCCAGCTGCTTCACCAGCTTGGCATGGGCGTGAGACAGCCCTGAGGGCGTGATTTGGCAGACGTAAGCGTCCGGGAAGCCGCGTTCTGCGCGGAGCCTGGGCAGCAGCGCGGCGGGTATCGGGATCGTCCGGACGGAGGATTCCGACTTGGGGGAACAGTCCACGAGGGCGCCTGAGGCGAGGCGCACCCTTTGATTGCATATGTGTATCTCTTGGTTGATCCAATCCACATCCCGCCATCTCAAACCGCATATTTCGCCACGACGCATGCCCAGCGTGATAGCCAGGCTAAAGGCCAGGCCGTGTTTGTGCTGCTTGCATGCATCGATATACTTGATGATTTGCTCATCCGTCCAGGGCTTAGGCGAGTTCTGGCGGTGGTGAGGGCGTTTTATGCCCTGGAGGGCCAACGGCAAACGATCTGAAAGCGCCGCGTGGAGCAAGACATAGACCAGCTCCGCCGTGCGTTCATGGCCGGCATCGATGATCCCGGCCAGCAGGTGCCGGATGTCGTCCGGCGTCAGCGTCTCCAACGGCATGGAACCCAGCGCCGGAGAAATCAGCCGGTTGATCATGTCCGCATAACTGTCGACGGTGCGGGCCTTGATTTCCTGCGCCGTGCTGTGGATCGTGAGCCAATCTGAAAGGTAGGTTGCCAATGTCACTGTAATCATCTCCCACATGACATTTTATTTAAGAAAGTTGATGTGAATATGTTACACAGCGGATATAATGATTACAATGCTGTGACAGTCTCGGAAAGGCGAGCCGATACCGTCATAGACATTGAGACCGTGATGGACAGGTATGGAATCAACCTGTCAGCGGCGCGGGTTTTGAAGGTCATTGACCGATTGGTGAAGGCCTCGCGGCAGCGGGGCAAGCTGGACAAGCGGGGTATCCCCTACTGCTACGCCTCGAAGGAATGGATGGCGGGACAGATCGGGAAATCTACGCGAACCGTCGCGCGGGCCATCCGGGACCTGAAGGCCGCGGGGCTGATCGAGTGCAAGCGCACCCGGTCCAACGCCATGCTGTTCATCACCGGCTATGAGCTCCACGGCACGGCGGAGCCTGGACAGCCTCCCATGGTTGACGTGGCTTCACCCAGCGTGGACAAGCCAGCGACCAGCACTGAGCCCGAGCCTCCGGCCAGGGTGGATCTGCCGGCGGCTGTGCCTTCTTATGCCCTTGAGAATGACACGCATGTCACATCCGGAAATGACCAAAATGGCACATCCAATATAAGGAGTAAGAGTAATATACCAGGTACATCATCCATCCATCGATCTACATACCGCGTGAGGGTTCGGAGAGCAGACGGACGAGACAGGTCTGCCCATTTGGACCGAAAAAGCAAGAATTCCCCCACTCCGGCGCCTTCCTGGGAGCGCTTTGAGGCTGACAGGAAGCGGTTGTCCAGGCAGCTGTGGGATCAGCTGGCCGCTACGGGGATGTATTGCGGGGTCTTCGACACGGACAGCGCCATTCAGGCGACGGTGAAGTACATTGCCGACGCCGTAGCGGCGAAGCAGGATATTCAGGTCAACGGAGTAAGGATATCGGCAGATCAGTATTGGGAAGTCGTCAGCCACATCAAGGCCACCCACCTGGATGAGACGATCCGGGCCATCGCCGCGCGGGATTGCTTGGGATTGATCCGGAACAAGCGCGCCTATTTGCTCTCCAGCGCCTATAACTGCGCTCTTTGGGACCGTTTCAGCGAGGTCAAGACGGACAATCGGGAGTTCTTCAGGCTTGCGGAATCGGGAAGGGAGGCGAGAGCGTGAGCGGGCCTCACAGAGGGTGCCACGATCAGAAAGGGTAGCGCCTACGCGCGGTCATTGGAGCGCGCGATCCGGGCCAAGTGTCTGGACTGCTGCGGCGGAAGCCGCGCCGAGGTGCGTGGCTGCGGGATCAAGTATTGTTCCCTATGGTCATATCGGATTGCGAACGACGGGGCGAGCGGTGAAAGCCGCTCCCCTGCGAAGGAGAGCGCCGGCACGGAAACCCTGCCCGGCCAGATGGACATAAGCGATTTTGTCGGGAGGCGATAAATGTGAAGAGGCTGAATGAGTGCCTGGATCTGCTGATCATGGAGGCGTATAGCGTTCACCAGGATGTGAACGCCATGAAGACGGTGATGGAAGCGTGCCCGCATTGCTCCGTGGAGCGCGCCGACGTGGTGGACGCGCTGGCTGCGGCGGCGGGGTACATGATCGACGCCATGACCAGGCTGCGGGCTGTGAAGGAGAACGGAAATTCTGAGGGGGGGGGTTGACGTGTGCGACGCCTGACTGACCAGGTTTCCGTCAGTGAGATGCTGAAAATGCGCGAGGCCGGGATGACCAACCAGGACATCGCCAACAGCCTGAACGCCTCCGTCATCACGGTGCGGCGGTATATCGGCACACAGCCGGGCAGGGGCTCCGGAAGAAAAGGGCCACCCGCAAAGGCCGCGGACACGACCGAGCCGACTCCCGCGCTGGCCGTGTCCAACCGGCTGACCTATCTGGAGGGGGCTGTGGCCGAGTACACCGTGGACACCAAGAGCGAGACGGTACTGTTTCAGGCGAAGGGCACGGAGGCCTGTATAGGGATCACCTTTGACCAGTGGGAGGCATTCAGTCTCGAAGTCCAGGCGATCCATCGTCATCTGTCTGTTTCAAAAGAAATGCCGGAGGTGTGGTAAATGAATACTGCCGAGAAGAAAAGACACAGGAGGGCACGTCTGTCCCAGATGCTGACCCATTGGGAGATATTGAGCCGGGCGAAGGCGGATCTTCAACGGGAGCTGGAGGCCCTGGAGCGCCAGGCGGAGGCCGAAGGGCTGCCGGACGCCTGCTATGCCGAGGAGCGGCGGGCGCTGGGCCTGAAGATCTCCACCATTAACGCCATGATCTACTATGAGACCGGAGAAAACTGAACAGAATTGGACGAAGGCCCCTGGCGATTCTGCCGGGGGCCTGTTATCGAACGTGTGTATTTTAGGGCGAAAAAAGACGCAAAGTTGCGCCAATTCGCACAAACGTTCGTTGGATTATGGTATAATGATACTAACATCACCAGGGAGGCGGCACGCTTGTTTGGGAAGGAAAAGAGCTACCGGGCCGGGCGAGAGGCCGGTTATAAAGCCGGGTACAGCGACGGGATGCTGGCGGGGCTTGAAGAAGCGCTGGAGATCCTGCGCGGCGCGATGAAGAAAGGGGCGAAGGATATTGACAAGGGAAGAACTGAAGGACACCCTGAAAAGGCTTGGAAGGGCAAGAAAAAGGCTGGACGCCGCTAAGGCCCAGTATGACGCGCTGAAGGACATGTGCCGGGATCACATGATCGAGGAGAAGCTGGAGGCGCTGGAGCTGGACGGTTACCAGCTGGAGTACAAGCTGATCATCACCAACAGCGTGGACGTGAAGGCGCTGAAGAAGGCCATGCCGGAGCTGTGCGAACGGTTCAGCCGTGTGGCTGAGAGCCGGCGCTTCACCGTGACGCTGCCGGTTTAGGAGGACATGGACGACATGACAGCGAAGGAGTTTCTGGTGCGGGCACGGCGGATCGACCGAAGGATCGAGGAGACCCGCGAACGGCTGGAGCGTATGCGCGGCCAGCTGGGCGGACGGGTGGCCAATCTGTCCGGGATCCCTGGTAGCCGGCGGCGCTGGGCTGACAAGGTGGACGACATGATCGACATCGAGCTGCGCCTGGAGAAACAGATCCGCGAAATGTGCCAAATCAAGCGTGAGGTCATGGACGCCATCGACGGCGTGGACGATCCCCTGGGACGCGAGGTGTTGGAGCTGTATTACCTGGACGGACTGTCCTGGGGCGACGTGGCCAGCCGGATGCACTATTCCGTTCGGAATGTCCAGATTCTCCACGGGAAGGCGCTGCCGTTCGTGCGCGTACCGTGCGCGTAATCGTCGCGGTTTTTCGCTGGTTTTCGTTGAAGTTCATAAAACCGCTCGGGAAGATGTTTGTTGCCGACGCGGGGATCTTGAAGCTGAACGTTCCGTCCGGGCAGTATATGACAGACTCTCCGACTCTCGAGCACAGGCTGAGTCCGAGATACTTTTCACCTTCGGGAAGTGTTACCGTAATTTCCGCGCTTGGCAGAAAGTTCTTTGTCATAAAGAGCGAGACGACGCCTTTTCCCTTTGCGGTCATATTCTGACCGTATGTCAGCGTTATCTCACCGTCGGACGTGAGTCCTGCGCGGTCAAGCTTCGCGCATCTGTCGAGCATATCGTAGAACTCTCTCTTGTTGGTCTCCTCGACCGCCGCTCTCTGATCGTTCGTTGACCAGTTCGTGTATCCTTCGGGTTCGTATGAACCGAAACAGGGCACTTCAAGGTCTATCAAGCAGGAGATAGCCGCTATCTCGGCGTCGGTAAGTCCACCGTGACCTTTTCTCAGCAGCTCGATCATTGACGATTTAGTCGAGCCGCCTTCGTAGGGCTTCAGTACTTCGCACTGAGACATTGAGCTGATGAACTTCGTGTAACTGCTGCTTCCGAGGTTTCCGCTGTGACTTGCCACCCACTCTATGCCTCCGCCCTGAGGAGTGGAGCCGGTGAGAACAAGGTATGAAAGCGGGAAATATTTCTGCATTCTCGTTGCGTATACGCCGTAATCTTCAAGTGAGATCACCGCTTCAGAGGTGTGTCTTTCTCCGCTCACGATCTCGCCGGAAAGTCCGAGGTCAAATTCATATCCTCCGACGTGCTGGTGCAGATGCGCGAGGGCAGGCGCGCCGGCAAGGAGCTGATCTCCATCTACGGCCTCGACGCGCTGCGCGGCGTCAGCATCGACGAGG
>CAJOMY010000088.1:7584-9421 GCA_905235775.1 uncultured Bacteroidales bacterium
ACGAGGAGGAGAACATCCGCATCGGTTCGCTGACGAGCTTTTCCCACATCACCCGCGATCCCATCATTCAGAGATACGTCAATGTGCTGGGCGAGGCGGTGGATCAGGTCGGCTCGCCGCAGATCCGCAACATCGGCACCATCGGCGGCAACACCTGCAACGGCGTCACCTCCGCGGACTCCTCCTCCACGCTCCACGCCTATGAGGCGATCGTGGAGCTGACGGGCAAGGACGGCGTGCGCCGCCTGCCCATCCATGACTTCTACATCAAGGCGGGACAAGTTGACATAAAACCGGACGAGATCCAGACCGCCATCCTCATTCCGAAGGCGAGCTATGCGAACACCTTCGGGCATTACATCAAGTACGGCATGCGCAACGCCATGGAGATCGCGACGCTGGGGTGCAGCGTCAATGTGCGGCTCTCCGCCGACCAAAAGACCGTCGAGCGCTGCCGCATCGCCTACGGCGTGGCGGGTCCGGTGCCCATGCGCTGCCCGAGCGCCGAGGCGGCGGCGAACGGCGCGCAGCCTTCGCGCGAGCTGGCGGAGCGGTTCAGCCGCGCCATCATCGACGACATCAATCCCCGCGACTCGTGGCGCGCCAGCAAGGCGTTCCGCCAGCACATCGCCGAGCTGCAGGGCGCCGTCGTGATCAATTCCTGTGAACTCAACAAAAGCTTTGCGACCGAACGCGTCGTGATTCCGCCGACGGAACTCGACCGCCTCGTCGCGTTGATGGAGACAAACTCATGAACAAGCAGAAAACAGCGCTCCGCGCAATCGTCATGGGCCTCTGCTGCGCCGCCGGCGCATGCTCGGCCGACGTCGAACCGCAGGACTACTACGGTCACATCGCCAGCCGCCTCGGCAGCATGCTGCCGAAGCACCACGTCCTCCAGAAGCTTCTGGACGACGACATCTCCCGCAAGGCGTGGACGAACCTCGTCACCTACTACGACTTTGACCACTCCGTCTTCCTCAAGTCCGACCTCGACGCGCTCGCGAAGCACGAGACGACGCTGGACGACGAGATCCGCGCGCAGGACGCGAGCTTCGGGTTCGAGGTGTACAACCTCTTCTGCCGGCGCCTCGCCGAGCGCATGGACTTCGCGACGAACCACCTCGCGACGGTCGAGTGGGACTTCTCGACGAACGAGACGTACCGCGTCAAGCGCAAGGACGCGCCGTGGCCCGAGACGCGCGAGGAGGCGGAGGAGCACTGGCGCCGCCGCCTCAAGAACGAGGCGCTCGTGCAGATACTCGGCGCGGAGCTCGACAAGTCGACGAACAAGGTCAACGCCGCCGAGAGCCTCGCCAAGAAGTACCGCCAGTACTACACCGTCCTGACGGAGCCGGACGAGGAGGCGGTCCTCCAGCACTACCTCTCCGCCGTCGCGATGGCCTACGACCCGCACTCCGACTACATGTCGCCCGCGTCGAAGGAGGACTTCGACATGGAGATGAACCTGACGCTCTGCGGCGTCGGCGCCGTGCTCCAGATGGACGAGGGCGCGCTCAAGATCGTCGAGGTGATGCCCGGCGGCCCGGTCGACCGCGACGGGCGCATCAAGGAGGGCGACAAGATCGTCGGCGTCCGCCAGGGCGACGGCGAGATGGAGGACGTCATGTGGAAGCCGATGAAGCAGACGATCAAGAAGATCCGCGGCAAGAAGGGCACGTCCGTCACGCTCGAGATCGTCCCGCGCTCCGACTCCACCGGCGCGACGAAGAAGCAGATCGAGCTCGTCCGCGACGAGATCAAGCTCGACGACCAGGCGGCGACGGGCCGCGTGGAGACCGTCTCGCTCGGCGGCTTCACGAACAAGGTCGGCTAC
>CAJOMY010000089.1 GCA_905235775.1 uncultured Bacteroidales bacterium
AAACACCCCAACATATTCATCAATGTAGATTTACCGCTTCCGGAATGTCCGATGATCGCCACGAATTCGCCCTTATCGATAGAAACACTTACATGGTCCAAGGCTCTGACCTCATTTTCTCCCGGATTATAAATCTTGCACATATCGTGAATTTCTACTAATGCACTCATTTTTCCTCCTTGTTGTATCACTGTACTGTTGTCATAATACACTACTCGGCATGACATGTCAATACGTTTTTTCCAAAAATTTCAAGCGAAACCACAACTACGCTGCCTGATTCCGCGCAGGCGGAATGATCAAAAAAACCATTTCGCTTAACATGATTTTGCAAAATGGTTCTTCCGAAAAAATATGCAGTTTTCTGTCTCTATGCCCTGTGCCCGGATTTGATGATCGGACTCAGAGGTTTATAGATGAGTAGCGTCATAATGGATACAGACGCTCCTTTGATCAGATTCAGAGGTGCGACACACACCGCAACAAAACTCCAAATGTTCCCTTCTTTCATCAAAGGATTGACCGAACTACCCATACCCAAAATATCATCTAAAGGCATACCATAAAGTTGTGCAAACGCCGGCAACAGATAAATCGCGTTAAATACCGTTCCAAATAACGTAAGTACCAAAGTACCGATCGCACAAGATAAAATTGCATTTTTTTTACTCTTATGGAAGGCATATATTGTGGAAGTTGTCAGAATGAAACTACAGCCCACAACAAAATTTGCCAGATCTCCCACAAATGCCGTACCGGTTCCCTTTACAACTAACTTGAGAAGAATCTTAATGAATTCCATCATAACTCCCGCAACCGGGCCGAACGCAAAACTTCCTACCAGTATTGGCAATTCGCTGAAATCCAGTTTGTAAAACCCCGGTGCAAAAGGTAGCGGAAGCTCATACAGCATCAAGATCATGGAAATTGCGGAAAACATGCCAATCATAGCTGTTTTTCTAGTAGAAAAGATTTTTTCCTGCACTCCGTTTTTTTTCTGTGCAATCTTTTCAAAAAAAAGAGCCAGCAAAAATATCGCCACTATGATTGCAAAAAAGCTCAACACATATCCCACATTCTCCGTTACACTTTGTAATAAACCATTCATCTTCCTTTTCCTCCATTCCGGTATCGCTTCCCCGATACCTGTCAAAAAATATTTAGGAAAATTCTTCTAAAATGAAAAACCCCGAATCACTCTTGATCCGGGGGTAATCTGCACCAATCGGTTCTCACCGCATGCATACGTTATTAAGCATAATCAACACACTTAATATCCTTCTTCCATCCAGACTTTACTGTTGGTCCCGGACTTACACCGGGTCAGCCGTGGGAAAAAACATATCGCACTATCCATTATCATGTATCATGGCCGCTAATGTTTTTGTCTTACCACGGGTCGCGGACTTTACCGCCAGTAGGGAATTACACCCAACCCCGAAGAATTTTCTCTATTCAATTGCTCATTATAAACCATTACTCTACTCTGTGCAAGTATTTTTTTCGTTACTTATTGCACCGGTTTTATCTTCATAGTGAGTGAAATACGTTTCTTTGCCATATCCACATCCAACACCTGCACTTCCACAATATCACCTACACTGACTGCTTCCAGTGGGTGTTTGATATAGCGATCGGTAATCTGGGAGATATGTACCAAACCATCCTGATGCACACCGATATCCACAAATACGCCAAAATCAATGACGTTACGGACAGTTCCCGTTAGAACCATATCCTTTTGCAAATCGCTGATTGAGAGAAGCTCGCTGCGAAGCTGCGGCTTAGGCAGGCTGTCGCGGATATCTCGTCCGGGCTTCAAAAGCTCGGACACAATATCAGAAAGCGTAATCTCGCCTATGCCAAGTTCATCTGCCATTTTCGCTTTGCCGTAAGCGTCAAGCTGTTTGATGAGGTCTTTTATGCTGCCGTCAGCAACATTTGCAAGCGACAGACCGAGCTTTGACAAAAGCGCTTTCGTTTCGTTATACGATTCGGGGTGAACTCCCGTGTTATCAAGAATGTTCTTACCATCTGGAATACGCAGGAAGCCCGCGCATTGCTCAAAGGCCTTCGGCCCGAGGCGGGGGACCTTCAGGAGTTCGGCGCGGCTGCGGAAGCCGCCTTTTTCCGTGCGGTACGCCACGATATTCTCCGCCAGGGCGGGACCGATGCCCGCGACGTAAGCGAGCAGGTAGGGGGAGGCGGTGTTGAGATTGACGCCCACGGCGTTCACGCAGCTCTCCACGGTGCCCTCCAGCTGCTCCTTCAGGAGCGTCTGGTCGACGTCGTGCTGGTACTGTCCGATGCCGAGGTTCTTGGGGTCGATCTTCACGAGCTCCGCGAGCGGGTCCATGAGGCGGCGGCCGATCGACACGGCGCCGCGCACGGTCACGTCCTCGTCCGGGAACTCCCGGCGGGCGACCTCGGAGGCGCTGTAGATGGAAGCGCCGTCCTCGCTGACCGTCCACACCTTGCAGCCTTCCGGCAGGCGGATGCGGCGCATGAAGTCCTCCGTCTCGCGGGCGGCGGTGCCGTTGCCGATGGCGACGGCCTGGATGCCGAAACGGTCCAGCATCTCCTGCACGGCCATGATGGCCTTGACCTTGTCGTTCTGCGGAGGATGCGGGTAGATGATGGTATGGTGGAGCAGGGCGCCCTGCTCGTCCAGGCAGGCGATCTTGCAGCCGTTGCGGAAGCCCGGGTCGATGGCCATCGTGCGTTTCTGCCCGACCGGGGCGCTCAGGAGCAGCTGGCGCAGGTTTTCGCCGAATACGCGGATGCTCTCGCGGTCGGCCTTCTCCTTGGCTTCGCGCAGCACCTCACCGCTGATGGACGGCTCGAGCAGGCGCTTGAAGGCGTCCGCGACGGCTTCCTTGACCTGCTCGGCGGCTCCGCCGGCCGGATAGCCCTGCGCCTGGCAGAAATCGTAGTAGATCCTGGCCCCGCACTTCTGGGCGTCCGCGTCGATGCCGACACTGAGGAACCCCTCGTTCTGCGCCCGCAGGATGGCCAGCAGGTTGTGCGAAGGGATGCGGTCCAGGGGCATCTTGAAGTCGAAATAGCTCCGGTATTTCGCCGCTTCGGCGCTGTCGCGCCCGGCCTTCGTGACCGAGGCCGTAACCCGGCGGCGCCGGAAGATGGCACGCAGGTCCTCGCGGATGACGGCCGTCTCGCTGAGACGCTCCGCGACGATGTCGCGCGCCCCTGCGAGCGCTGCCGCCGCGTCGGGTACCTTGTCGCCGACAAAGGGACGCGCGTCGGCCTCCGGGTTGCGGCTCTTGCCGTTCCAGAGCAGGTCCGCCAGCGGCTCCAGGCCCAGCTCGCGGGCGGCCGTGGCACGGGTGCGGCGCTTGGGCCGCCAGGGGAGGTAAAGGTCCTCCAGCTCGGTCGCACTGACGCAGGATTCAATCTTCGCGCGCAGCTCGCCGGTGAGTGCGCCTGCCTCGCCGATGACCTTCAGGATGGTTTCCTTGCGCTTCTCCATCTCGGCGAAGACGTCCACCCAGTGGCGCACTTCGGCCACTTCGGCGTCGTCCATGCCGCCGGTCTTCTCCTTGCGGTAGCGGCTGATGAAGGGAATGGTGTCGCCGTCCTCGAAGAGGGAAGCGCAATTCTCGACCTGCCAGTCTTTCAGGGCGAGCAGGCCGGCGATGTGCCGGATATAGATTTCTTTCATTTCTGTGCGGGATGCAGTTTGCGGAAGCGCAGGCCGAGCACGCCCCAGAAGGCTTCGCCGAAGATGCTGCCGGACATCTTGGAGGTGCCCTCGCGGCGGTTCACGAAGATGACGGGGACCTCCTGGATCCGGAAGCCCAGCTTCTTTGCGGTGTATTTCAGTTCGATCTGGAAGCCGTAGCCTTTCATCCTGACGGCGTCCAGGTCGATGGTCTCCAGGACCTTGCGGGAATAGCAGACGAAGCCGGCCGTGCTGTCGTAAATCTTGATGCCCAGCGCCGCGCGGACATAGATCGATGCGCAGTAGGACATCATGATGCGCCCCAGCGGCCAGTTGACGACGTTGATGCCGTCGCAGTAGCGCGAGCCAATCGACAGGTCGGCGCCGTCCTGCGTGCAGGCGGCCAGCAGGCGGGGGAGGTCGGCCGGGTTGTGGGAAAAGTCGGCGTCCATCTCGAATATATAATCGTAGTCGCGCTCCAGCGCCCATTTGAAGCCGGCCACATAGGCCGTGCCCAGCCCCAGCTTGCCGCTGCGCTCCACGAGGTGGAGCCGCTCAGGGAACTCCTGCTGCAGCGAGCGGACCGCTGCAGCCGTCCCGTCGGGGGAGCCGTCGTCGATGACCAGGACCTGATAATCGCCCTCGAGCGCGAGCACCGCCCCGATGATCTTGGAGATATTCTCGATCTCGTTGTAGGTCGGGATGATGACGAGTTTCTTTTCCATATTCCGCAAATATACGAAAATTCAGAAAACCCTCGAGCCGGAGGATCTGGATTCCCAATGCATTTTCTTTTGCAACCGGGTTGCACGCGGGATGCGATACCTTTGTGCTCCGATGAAAGCACCTGAAAGACATTTTCTTTTGGCCGCTGTGGCCCTGAGCGCCATTTGCGGCGCATGTCGTCCGAACGAAAGCGGGCACGCGCACGAGCACGAAGAGGCGGCAGCGCCTCACGCTCCCGGACAAATCGTCATCAGTGCCGAGCGCCAGGAGCAGCTCGGCATTGGCGTGGAGGCTGTCGAGGCCGGCCCCTTCAATGAAGTGATCCACACCAGCGGACAGATCCTCCCGGCCGCCGGCGAGGAGATGACCGTCGTCGCCCGGAGCGAAGGCATTATCCGCCTCGGCCGGCTCACGGAAGGTTCGCCCGTCTCCCGGGGCGGGCGGATCGCCTCGCTCTCCACCCGGGACATCGGCACCGGCGACAGGCTCGCCAAGGCGGAAATCGACTTCGAAACGGCCCGCAAGGAATATGAACGGGACCTGCAGCTCAGCGAGGACAATATCGTCAGCGAGAGCCACCTGGACCGGAGCCGGCAGGCCTACGAGCACGCCAGGGTGGAATATGAGGCACTTGCTGCCGGCAGTACGCAGGACGGCGGCCAGGCCGTCATCGCTCCCATCACCGGCTACATCAAAAGCTGGATGGTCGGGAGCGGCGACTATGTGCAGGCCGGCACGCCCGTCGCCGTCGTGAGCAGCAACCGGCGGCTCCGGCTGCGGGCGGACGTCCCGGAGCCCTGCTACGGCCGGATCGCGGCGGTGTGCGATGCCAATTTCAGCCTTTCCTACCAGGACCGGATCTACAGTCTGTCCGAACTGGGCGGCCGGTTGATCAGCTACGGACGCGCCTCCAACGGCGAATATTATATCCCCGTCATCTTCGAATTCGACAACAAGGGCGGGATCGTGAGCGGCTCGTACGTGGAGGTCTGGCTCAGGACCGCCCTGTCCGGCGACTGCATTTCCGTCCCCCTGGAAGCCGTCGTGGAGGATCAGGGCATCCACTATGTTTTCGTGCGCGAACCGGATGATGACGACTGCTTTGAGAAGCGGGAAGTCACCCTCGGCCTGTCCGACGGCCGGCGCGTCCCCGTCCTGCAGGGCCTGCTCGCGGGCGAAAGCGTTGTCACCCGCGGCGCCGTCCACGTCAAGCTGGCCGGCGTCTCCGCCGTCCCGGCCGGTCACACGCACAACCATTAAGCCCATGGACAAGCTCATCGCATTCTCGCTGAACAACCGGCTTGCCATCCTCGTCATAGCCGTCCTGTGCATGGTGGCCGGACTGTACTCGGCCTCCCGGTCGGAGGTGGACGTATTCCCCGACCTGAACGCCCCCACCGTGGTCGTGATGACGGAAGCCGAGGGTATGGCGCCGGAAGAGGTGGAGCGCCTTGTGACCTTCCCGATCGAGACTGCCGTGAACGGCGCCACGAATGTGCGCCGCGTACGCTCTTCGTCGACCACCGGCTTCTCCATCGTCAACATCGAATTTGACTGGGGCACAGACATTTACCGGGCCCGCCAGATTGTCAGTGAGAAAATCGCCCCGGTGGGCGAATCCCTGCCGCCGGGCGCAGGCAATCCCACCCTCGGCCCCCAGGCGTCCATTCTGGGGGAGGTGATGATCATCGGACTCACGGCCCGGACCACCTCGATGGAGGAGCTCCGGACGCTGGCCGACCGGACCCTCCGTCCGCGCCTGCTGTCTCTGGGGGGTGTGGCCCAGGTGGCCGTGATGGGCGGCGACATCAAGGAATACCAGATTCTGCTGGACCCCGGCCGGATGCGCCACTACGGCGTGTCGCTGGACGAGGTCGTCGATGCCGTCAAGGGTATGAACCAGAACGCCCCCGGCGGCACGCTCTACCAGTACGGCAACGAATACATCGTCCGGGGCATCCTGTCCACGGACGAAATCGGACAGCTGCGCAAAGCCGTCGTCAAGATGGGCGCGGGCGGCCTTCCCGTTCCGCTCGAGGCCGTCGCCGAAGTCAGGACCGGGCCCAAGACCCCCGTGCTCGGCGTCGCCTCCAACGACGGGCGTCCGGCGGTCATCCTGACCGTCACCAAGCAGCCGAACACCTCCACGCTGGCGCTGACGGACCGTCTGGACCGCGAGCTGGACGACATCCGCACCGAGCTCCCGGCGGATGTTCGTGTCAATGCGGACATCTTCCGCCAGTCACGCTTCATCGAAGGCGCGATCGGCAACGTGAAGAAATCGTTGCTCGAAGGCGGCCTGTTCGTCATCCTGGTCCTGTTCGTCTTCCTGATGAACTGGCGGACAACGGTCATCTCGCTGGTGTCCATCCCCCTCTCCATCCTCATCACGCTGCTCGTTACCCGCTGGATGGGGATGACGGTCAATACCATGAGCCTGGGCGGCATCGCCATCGCCATCGGTTCGCTGGTGGACGATTCCATCGTGGATGTGGAGAACGTTTTCAAGCGACTCCGGCAGGCGCGCGGACAGGGCAAGGACGTACTGAAGGTAGTCTTTGAGGCCTCCCGGGAAGTACGCATGCCGATGCTCAACTCCACCCTGATCATCATCGCCTGCTTCCTGCCGCTCTTTTTCCTGTCCGGCATGGAGGGGCGCATGCTCAAGCCGCTGGGCATCACGTTCATCATCTCCCTGCTGACCTCGACCCTGGTCGCCCTGACCCTGACGCCCGTCCTGAGTTCCTTCCTGCTCGCCCATGAGATGCTGCCCGCCGCCGACGGCCGGGCGTCCCGCGAAGCACCCGTCGTACGGTGGTTGAAAAAACATTATTCGACAGCGCTGGAATGGACCATCGGCCACCGCAGGGGGGTCCTGGCCCTGGTCGGTGTCCTGCTGCTGACGGCCGTGGCGATGTTCTTCACGCTCGGTCGCAGCTTCCTGCCCGCCTTCAACGAAGGCTCGCTGACCATCGCCATGAGCTCCGTCCCGGGCATTTCCATCGAATGCAGTGCTTGGTATATC
>CAJOMY010000090.1 GCA_905235775.1 uncultured Bacteroidales bacterium
TCACGGCTGCTTCGCTAATATTACCAATATCTTTCTGCTGGTCAGCAAAATAGTAGTACACGCAAGCACGATCTGCATCGTCCCCGTGCTGCCCATACCATGCCGCAGCTTCTTCCATTTCCGAAAGGAAAGATCCGTCATCCACGTAGTTCTTATCCAGCGCAATTCCTTTCAATAGTGCATACCGGGCCCGCAGCGCGGGGGTTTTCAGCGCCGTGGAGTCCACTCCCTGCAGCACCGCCAGGGCACTGTCCGGGCGCTCGTTGATGTAGGACTCCACGTCATTCAGCGTCGCCACCAAACGCTGCTTTGATGACGGTCCGCAGGCCATCACAAGAACCATGACAGCAATCAGTGCAATCCGGTGATATCTGTATCGGTGAGTCTTCATGACCTACAAAGATATAAATTCTCTTTCAGCCAGAAAACTGAATCTCCTGATCATTGTTTCTGGATGCAGGAAAGCATTCACTGACCGGTCAACGAATAGTAAAAAGCAATACGGATTGCTCCTTCCTGTCGGAGTAAAGTATGAAGATTTCTAACAGAAGAGCTATCCTGCGACTATAGAAAGATACTCGTTGCCAAGCTTTTCTATACAGTACATTATCTCCTGCTCTCGATGCGCTTGAGATCGTTGGGCTTGATGTTCCCAATTGAACTTGGCATCCCCATTATGCCCCCGCACGTGAACGTGGATAGGCTTATGTTCACATGAAAAGAACATGAAGATAAAACCGTATTATCTGAAGAGTTCTGGCATAATGCAATCCTTTCGCAAAGACAAGTGGCAAGAATCCCTTAATCAGTGAAACGTGAAGGATCTAAAACTCCACCCGATAACTGAAGTTCGGCAGGACGGGCAGCAGGGGTTCTCTATTCGGAATACGGCGTGTCGTACAGCGGGCAATAAAGGTATCCGTCGGTCAGGTAGTCCCCGAACGAGCAGCTGAAACTGACATTCTGGAAATGGAGGATGACATGATCGTCCCCCTTGTCGGCAAGGGTGATCTTCCCGCCATACTCATAAGTTGTAGCGTTGCTGTCGCTGGAGAAGACAAAAGAAAACCGGAAGCGGCTGATCTTTAGTTCATCCCCGATCTTCATCTTGTCTATGCTATCGAAGTAGATGCTCAGCGAGAATGTGTCATAGACCATTTTGCCTCCGCTCCAGGCACAGAGCCAGGACTGGCCTTCTACATCGCTTTGCTTACAAACCTTGACGCGGCTGAACGTGGTGACGGTGTCTTCGAACTCACTGCTTTTTGTGCGAATGGTGGTTTTGGCTATCCGCGCCTCGTCCCTGAAAAGCTCTTCGGGCGAGATAGTGTCCTTGCTGCAGGAGGCGGCTATCAGTGCAACGGCTACCAGGATGAATTGTGAGATTGTGTGTTTCATGATCTTTGCATTTTCTGTCATTATAACTACCTCCTGCACAAAATACTGCGTCCAAAGATAATCAAATTCCGTTACAGGTCAAACCGCAGTCCTGCATGGAGCGTGAGGCCGAAGGGATGTTCCGTGCGGTAGGTAACGAGGTCGGTCCGGGTGAAATAGTATGATAGCTCGGGCTGGAAGTAGAGATGCACGTGGCCCCCGAGCCGATATTGGATGCCCCCGAAGGCCTCTGCGGACCACTGGAGGCGAGGCTCTTCGCAAGAAATCCGGCCCAGGGTGGCGGAGACGCATTTCTCCATTCTGGCGCCCAGCCCGGCATATAGGTCAAAGCCTCCGGCAGACAGAATGCGGACATCCGCCCGCAGCGGGATGCCGATGAAATGGAGCCGCTGGTCCAGGCGCCCGGCGACGGATTCCTGGACGGAATGGAGATAGGTATATTCCAGCCCGCTCTCCAGCCAGAAGCGCGGGGCCAGTTCCATTCGCACGGACAGGCCTACGGTAAGGGGCAGGTCGTGGGTGTAATGGCTGACGGCATCCGGGTAAAGGACGTTTGCGACCGGGACGAAAGGGAGGGTGTTGGAGGTGTTCGACTTGACGCCCGGGTTGGCCGGACCTGCAACGTTCAGGTAGGTCAGGGCGGCGATATAGGGTGCGGATTGCCAGGCGATGTCCGCGGTGCGGCGGAAAGTCCCGGCGCCGGCCCGGAGACCCACTGCTATGCGGGGACGCGCCTCCTTTCGGGGAGCTTCCCGGATTTGCTGTTCGTCATCCCCGACCACCGGAGGCCCCGGAAATCTTTGATTTCTGGGATGGTCTTGACCGGGGATCTCTTCCCAGGGGCTGCCGTCCTCATTTGTGGCGGCATTTGAGGAAATGTCACTGGGATTTGCCTCTTCGTCCTCAAAAAAAGGCAGATTTGTGGACGGGGTCGTCCGGGGGATCGGAGATCCTTCGCTTTCGCTCAGGATGACAAGGGATGGATCGGGGAGGACGGGGGAAGGGTCGGGAATCCCGGCAGGAAGGCTCTGGGCCACCGGTTGCGAGGTGGGCAATTCTTCCTTCCGCCAGGGGGCCCAGAGGAGCAGGGCCGCCATGGGCAGGATCATTCCAGCCGCCAGTATGGCGCGGCGCCGGGCCGCCGCCCGTCGCATCTTGCCGCCGATTTGCGACCATCCGTCGGGAGACGGTGCGGCTCCGTCAGAGAAACACTGTTCCCGGACGGCATCCATCCAGTCTTTATTTGTTCCTGTTTCCATCTGTTTTCACTTTTATAACTTCCGCTCTCTCCTATTGCTGCGTCTTTTTTGGGGAAGGGTGCCGCCAGTATTCCCGGATGGAAGCGGCCAGTTTCGCCCGGGCGCGGGCCAGATTGGCAGAAGAACTTGTTTCCTTGATACCCAGCAGCGCGGCGATTTCCTTATGAGAAAGCTCGTCGATACAATAGAGCCGGAACACGGTGCGATAGCCCTCCGGCAATGCCGCAATCATCGCCAGGAGCGTCTCAGCGGGCACAGAAAGGGTCTCCTCGTAGTCCGGTTCTTCGGGCAGATCTGTGGGCAGATCCTCAACGGCAACCAGCTCCTGCGCCAGGCGCTTTCGCTTCTTGGCGGAGTCGAAGGCCAGGTTGAGCGCCACCCGGGCCATCCAGGAATACAGCGAGCCCGGGCGCGTCCAGCGGAAGTGTCCGATCACGCGGAAGATCTTGACGAAGGCGTCCTGCATCAGGTCTTCCGCTTCGGCGGCGTCCCGGGCGTAACGGCGGCAGAGTGCGAGCAGGCGGGAGCCGTATGTTTCATACCTCCCGCCGCGCCGCATTGTCACCACGCGCACACTGGAGGGCCAGTTCCTGCTCGTCCATTTTGTTTATAACTGCCGAATGGCTATAATACTGCACCGAAAATAGCAAAAACCGCCCGTTTGTGCAACGGACGGTTTTTGAAGATCCACTCGGCTGCCGATTATCGCGTTGAGCGCCGCAGGGAGTGGCAGGGGGTGGAACCCCCTTCATTTAACGCGCTTTGATGTCCCACTTGGCGTTGTCGTTGTTGAAGTCGAACCTCGCCAGGGTGGGGGTGCTGTCAGCGACGGAGTAGAGGCAGAACTTCTCGGGGTGGTGGCAGCCAGGGATGGCCTTCGGCACGATGCGCCAGGTTCCGTCGATCAGCTGCTCGATCCGCCAGAGCTGCTCGTCGGCGCCGGTGAACTCCGGCACGGTGGTCAGCTCATGACCCTCGACGGCGGCCAGGGCGCGGTTGGTGCCCTGGATCACGATCTTGTACCAGGGGCCGCCAAGGTAGCCGCCGGCCTCGGGCACGGCCTCGATCGTCCACTGCTGATGCGGGCGGGCCATGTAGTCGTTGGCGCGCACGGGGATGTTGCCGGCAGGCCAGCCGCCGATCACTTCCTCAAGTTTCTGGTTCTCAAGCACGACGACGGGCTCGTTGGCCTGGCGGCCGAAGCCGCGCATGCCGCCCTGGGCGCGGACGAAGTCCACGGTGAGCTCGAGCGCATAGCCGCGACGGCGGGAGAGAATCTTGTAGTTGCCGTCCTGAAGGATCTCGCCAGCCTCGGGCCAGCCGTTCTTCCAGAGGATCGGACGGATGGCAAGCGTGCTGCGGCCGCTGAGGTCCAGGTCGCCCTCCCAGTGGAAGGACATCTTCTCGACGCCCGGCTCCACGATGAAGCGGCCGAAGTGGCCGGCGCCGAAGCGACGCTCCTCCGCGGCGACAACCATCTTGCCGCCACCCTGAAGCATGTCGCGGCCCACGTTGTCGAGGAACGGGCCGAACGGGCTGCGGGAGCGGCCGACGATGATGTTGTAGGTGGAGTTGACACCGTCACAGCAGGTGCCGTGGGTGCCGAGCAGGTAGTACCAGCCGTCCTGGTACATCATCGTGGAGGCCTCGCAGTCGATGGCCACGTCGACATCCTGGGCGCCTTCCTTGCGCGCACCCGTAGCGGGATCGAGCTCGACCATGCGGATGTTGCCGAAGTAGGTGCCGAAGGTGCAGAAGAGGCGGCCGTTCGGGTCCATCAGGAAACCGATGTCGATGGCGTCGCAGTCCTCATCCACCTCGGAGTGGGCGACTTCGATCGGGTCGGTGTAGGCGAAATCCGGGGAATTGGGGTCCAGGGTCTTGTTCCACATCGTGAGGATGCGACCGGCGTGGCCGCCGCCCAGACCGCCGCCCGTGGCACTGTAGCCGACGAGGTAACGGTCACCGATCTTGATGGCGTCAGGGGCTGCACCGCCGCCGGGACGGACGGCGCCGCCGTTCCACACCCAGCCGTCCTCGGAGATCAGGCCACCGCCGCCGGTGCCGAAGGTGTAGTATTTGCCGTCGCACTCCATGATCGTGGACGGGTCGTGGATATAGGGTGCACCCACCTGGGCGGCTGCAGACAGGCTGAAAAGGGCGAAAGCGCCCGCGAGAAGAATATTCTTGGTTTTCATGATATGGCGCATCGTTTATTGGACGGAGAGGGTGATGTTCTTGACAGGCTTGCCGGCCTCGTCGATGAAGCGGCAGCAGAAGTCGCTCATGCCGGGGCCGTTGATGACGGCGCCCCAGATGACGTTGCGGCCCTTCTTGAGGGTCAGACGCGGGGAGGCGCAGTCGTCCATGACGCGGCGGCGGTCGCCGGACAGGATGACGGCTTCCTCACCGTTCACCCACCACATGGAGGCGGAATTGGAGCCGACTGCGAGGCGCACATTGGGGATGTCCTCCTCGCAGTTGACCACGGTGCAGGCCCAGAAGATGACGCCGTAGCGGTCCTCGGTGAGGTTCGTGGCGAAGCGGAAGAGCTTCACGTTCGGCATCTTGCTGTCGAAGGCATGCCACTTGAGCGTGACCTTCTTCTGCTCATACTGCGGGGGCTGGTTGAACGACGGGCGGCCGCCCTGCAGGTTCACGGGCGGCTGGTACTCGACGGTCATCTTGACCTTGGCGCCGTCCTTGGGGAGGACGTCGCCGAGCTGACCCTTGAAGTACTCCTGGCCGAAGACTTCGCGGATGTAGCTGTCAACGAAAACGGTGTTGGAACGGTTCGGCTTGCTGATCGGCTCCAGGAGCAGCCAGCGGCCGAGGAAACCCTGGGCGTCAGGCGCCGCGGTGGGCGTGGTCACGGGGACAAGATACTTGTCGAGCTGGGTCGAGCGGTCGGCATAGACCTGGGCCCGGCCGGAGAATCCCGGCATCAGGAGCACCAGACCGATGGCGACGGAGAGGGTTGAAAGGACTTTGTTCATAAAATTAGTATGGGTTGTTTGTGTAGTTTCCGGTCATCCGGTCTCACTAAGATAGCACAAAAACAAAAGCCGGGGTCTTTCCGGTCCCGGCTTTGTGGATATTTGAAAGAATTAGACGGAAAAACTAAAGTTCCCCGTCCTGTCGCTCCGTGACGAAAGCGAAGAAGCGGGCGATCTCCTTCCTGTCCTGGAAGCGGGCGATGTAGGCCAGGTCGCACAGGTCGTCGGACAAGGCCGCCGGGACGCGCTCGGCCATGCAGATTTCGCTGCGGTAGAGATGCAGAATCTCATCGTGGCCGTGCTTGTACCGGTAGCCGTCGCGGCGGCCGGCGTAGGCGCAGTAGTACTGGTCGCCCTGCGGCTTGCGGGCCTGGTCGAAGACCACCATGTCGGCCCATATCTGGAACACGTCGGTGTCATGGGCGAAGTTCATCATGTCGGGGGTATAGCCCCCGGGCGGCCGCATATTGACCTCCAGGCCCACGTAGTCTCCTTTCTTGCCGAGGCCCTCGCGGTCGCGGTCCAGCTGGAAGAACTCCAGATGCACGAAGCGGCTCCGGACGTCAAAGGCCTTGACCGTGCGGCGGCCGATGGCGGCCAGCTTGGGAGGAACGGTCTTGCCGGCCCAGTAGCAGGTCTCCAGCCGGTCGTGGAGAATATCCATGATGGGGGTCGGGAAGACGCTGTTGTTCTCGAAGACGGGTTCGCCCCGGGCGTCGATGATGGCGTCGTAGCTCACCAGCAGGCCGGTGATGAATTCTTCGATGACGAAGCGCCCAGCGTCGTCCGGGTGGGCGGCGAACCAGGCGTCCAGCTCCCGGGCGTCATGGATTTTGGTCGTCCCCGACGCGCCCATCCCGTTGTCGGGCTTGGCAATGAGGGGGTAGCCGGTCTTCTTCGCGAAGCCTTTTGCCCTGGCGAGCCCTTCCGAGCCCTGGATCTGGCGCGCGGTCGGAATGCCGCCGGCGGCGTAGAACTTCTTCATCTCGGATTTGTTGCGGAAGGCGCCCACGCCATCGCTCCGGATACCCGTCGTGACGTTGAAGTCGGTACGCAAGCGGGCGTCCTGCTCCAACCAGTACTCGTTGTTGGATTCGATCCAGTCGATCTTGCCATACTTGTGGGAGAACCAGGCCACGGCGCGATACACTTCGCCGTAGTCTTCGAGGTTGTTGACCTTGTAATATTCGGTCAGGGTGCCGCGCAACTCATCGTTGAGCTGCTCGTACGGCGCGTCCGCGATGCCGAGCACGTTGGCGCCGTTCACGCGCAGTCCCGCGCAGAAATGGCTGTAGGTCTGCGGGAAATGCGGGGAAATAAAAATAACGTTCATAAAGGTGTAGATCTGGTTTTCGGCAGAGATCTGCCGCATTTGTCCGTTCGAAATCTCCCAGGCCAGGCCGTGAAGCGTCTCGCGGCCGTCCTTCGAGAGAATGTAGCCCCCGTCGGGGAAGGTGTAGAAGGCGTGGCGCCAGCTCTCCGGGAAGATGATGTCCTCGAAGAGGCGCCGCCCGTCCAGGATATGGTCACGCACCTGGTCGTAGTGCGGTACCAGCTGGCGCGTGGTCAGGCCCAGTCCCTCCAGCCAGCGGGGGTACGCCGGGTCGATGCTCTCGCCCGGAAGTTCCGGATGGGAAAACACGCGCTCCGCGCAATTCATGGAGCCCGCGCTGCAGCCCATCACCAGCCCGTCAAAATCCCGCAGAAGGTCCTTGAGGCCGATCTCGTGCAGGAAACGGTTCTGCGTGGGCACGTGGCCGCCGCAGAGGACAATCCAGTCCGCCCCGCGTACGAGTTCCTGCGTCCGGTCGGCATTGCGCCGGTCGAGCATCGTCACGCCGGAGGGCGTGATGCCGGAGTTTCGGATGCAGGCCGTCATGGATTCGAGGACGTAGTCCGTGAACTGGCGGTCGTCGGGCGCGGCGCTTACCAGCAGCACCCGGGGAGATAAAGGCAGGGCTGCCTGCACAGCGGCAAGCAGCCCGTTGTCTTCGGTAATATGATCCTCCCCGAAACGGGTCGGACTCCCTGTCAGGATCAGTGTCAATCCTCGTCCTTCTCGGCGGCGGCGTAGTCCGCGAGAAGCTTGGTCTGGACGTCGCCCGGGACCGGCTGGTAGTCAGCGAAGTCCATCGTGAAGGTGGCGGAGCCGGCGGTCAGGGAGCTCAGCGTGGTGGAGTAGGAAGACATCTCCTTGAGGGGCACCTTGGCGGTGAGCTTCTCATAGCCGCTCTCGGAGGTCATGCCAAGGATCATGCCTCGGCGTCCTTGCATATCGGACATGACGTCACCAAGTTTCTCAGACGGAACGAATACTTCGACGTCGTAGATAGGCTCAAGAATCTTAGGACCGGCCTGTTTGAATGCCTGGCTGAAGGCGTTGCGGCCTGCGAGCATGAAGGAGAGTTCGTTGCTATCAACGGGGTGCATCTTACCATCATAGACGATGACGCGCACGTCGCGGGCGTAAGAACCTGTGAGGGGTCCCTGTTCCATCTTTGACATTACGCCTTTGAGAATGGCGGGCATGAAGCGGGCATCGATGGCACCACCGACGACGCTGTTGATGAATACGAGTTTGCCGCCCCATTCCAGGTCGATGACGTCCTCGCTCTTGGCGTTGATGCGGAATTCCTGACCTCCGAACTTGTAAACTTCCTGAACGGGTGCTCCATCGGTGTAAGGCTCGACGATGAGATGCACCTCACCGAACTGGCCGGCACCGCCCGACTGCTTCTTGTGACGATAGTCAGCGCGTGCGGCTTTTGTGATGGTCTCGCGGTAGGGGATGCGGGGCTCGTCGTAGGCAATCATGAGCTTCTCGTTGTTTTCCATGCGCCATTTCAGTGTGCGGAGGTGGAACTCGCCCTGTCCCTTGACGAGGATCTGGCGCAACTCCTTGCTCTGCTCAACGACCCATGTGGGATCTTCCTGGCTCATGCGCTGAAGTATGCTCATCATCTTCTCCGTCTCGCTCTCGTTCTGGGCGCGAATGGCGCGGATGTACTTTGGCTCGGGGTACTGAATGAAGTTGAAGCTGTGGTCACATCCGGGTGCGTTGAGGGTGTTGCCAGTCTTGACATCTTTCAGTTTTACGGCGCAACCTATGTCGCCGGCGACGAGTTCTTCCACCTTGATGCGGTTGGCACCAGCGGCGCAGAAGAGCTGTGCCATGCGCTCCTTGGAGCCGCGGTCGGCATTGTTGAGGTCATCGCCTTCGTGCACCTTTCCGCTCATCACTTTGAAGTAGCACACCTGTCCGATGTGGGGTTCCATGGAGGTCTTGAAGAAATAGAGGCTGGTGGGTGCGTTCACATCCGGTGCTACGGCCTCGCCTCTCGTGTTGACGACCTGGGGCATCTCATCGACGAAGGGAACCACGTTGCCGAGGAATTCCATGAGCCGGCGCACGCCCATATCCTTGGAAGCGCAGACGCAGAAGACGGGGAACATGCCTCGTGAAGCCAATCCCTTGCGAATGCCTTCGCGCATCTCGTCCTCGGTGAGGTCTTCGCTCTCGAAGAACTTCTCCATCAGCGTCTCGTCATGCTCTGCGGCAGCCTCAATGAGGGTCTTGTGCATTTCAGAGGCTTTGTCTAACTGGTCAGCGGGAATGTCCTCAATGATGGGCGCACCTCCCTCTGGCTTCCAAGAGTATTTCTTCATGAGCAGAACGTCGATGACGCTGTTGAAGTCCGGCCCGGTCTTGATGGGGTATTGAATGGGCACTACTTTCGAACCGTATGCAGTGGTGAGCTGTTCGAGCACCTGATCGTAATCGCAGTTCTCGGCATCAAGCTGGTTGACAAGGAAGATGACGGGCTTGTTCAGCTTTTCCGTCAGGCGGAAGTGATTCTGTGTGCCTACCTCAATACCATATTGGCCGTTAATGAGAATGATGGTGGTGTCTGTCACGCCCATGGCCGTCATGGCGGCACCGACGAAGTCATCACTGCCCGGGCAGTCGATGATATTGAGCTTCTTGCCGTTCCACTCGCAGTGGAAAACGGTTGAGAACACGCTGTAGCCGTATTCCTGTTCGACGGGGAAGTAGTCGCTGACTGTGTTCTTCATTGAGATACGTCCGCGTCGGCTGATGATGCCGCTCTCATAGAGGAGTGCTTCGGTGAGGGTTGTTTTTCCCGCACCGTCATTACCAAGCAGGGCAATGTTCTTGATTTCTTGCGTCTGGTAAGTTTTCATAATGGTAAAATGATATTTTTGAATAAAAATGTTAGTTTCGGGCTGCAAGTTAGTGATTATTCGTTAAACGAAAGAATCTTCGTGTAAGTTTTTTTTCTGAACGCCTAATAATTTTGGTTTTTGAGCTATCTTTGCCGCATCAACGGTGAATCAAGACTTTCAATATGGCTGGAATATATGTGCACGTACCCTTCTGTCAGTCTCGTTGCATCTATTGTGATTTCTACTCGACCACTTATGGCGAAGCCGAGAGAGCGTCATACGTCCGTGCACTGTGCAGGGAGATAGAGGCGCCATTGCCGGTTCGGGAGGAAATGCGATGCGTGGAGACTGTCTATCTTGGTGGCGGAACACCTTCTCAGCTCTCGTCGGAACAGTTGTCGCAGGTGCTCAGTATGATTCGCGGGCGTTTTGATGTGAAGCCAGATGCGGAGCTGACCCTCGAAATGAATCCTGATGATGTCTCTGCAGAACGGGCTGAGTTTGTAGCCAGTCATTTCAACCGTGTGTCTCTCGGCATTCAGACTTTCGATGATCCGATGCTTCGCTGGTTGCGTCGTCGCCATGATGGCGGTGCGGCCATACGCGCCGTGAAGCGTCTTCAGCAGGCGGGCGTGGACAATATCAGCATAGACCTGATTTATGGTATGCCCAGCCAGACGCTCCGGCAGTGGGAACATGATCTCGATGTGGCCTGTTCGTT
>CAJOMY010000091.1 GCA_905235775.1 uncultured Bacteroidales bacterium
GGCTACCGGACACACGAGGAAGGCGTTGGAAGAACTGACCGCAGCGTACTCGTATTTTGAGACACATTCGTTGGAGGAAACCGTAGGACTGAAAGACACCCTTGCCGTGATGAACGCCGCGCACGAGGAGTTGTATCGAAATGCCCGGATGCTGGCCATAGGCGCTTTCCTGGTACTTCTCCTTACCATAGGCGGAACGCTTTTGGTCCGTCGGCTCAGGCTTACAAAGCAGGAGCTTACCGAGACATCGGCCGTGCTGGAAGAGACCATCGAAGAGCTGCGGCCAGAGGGGGATGCGCCCGCGGGAAAGGTCCATTTGACCAAACGGGAAAAGGATGTAGCCAAACTCCTGATGGAAGGCCAGCCCACGAAACAGATTGCCTATAGCCTTGGAATTGGCGACGAAACGGTGCTGTGGTATCGGAAACGTCTGTTTGCGAAACTGAACGTTCATTCGGCTGCGGCCTTCGCCACTGAAGCAATGAAGCGGGGGCTGTTGGAGTAGAAAGAGGCCGTCATCTCCGAGGAGGTGGCGGCTTTTTCGTTGGGAGATCCTTCGCGTAGCTCAGGATGACAGGATGACCGGTGAGATCTTTACTATTCCCTACGTGCTGAGTACTTCGCAGTTGCTGAAAAAGATCAAGAACTACCGTTGCTCATCACACATATAGACTTGGACCTGGCAACGGCCATCCTGCTGGACCGCGTACAGAAGCACAAGCCACTGAACAGGAGGCAGAATACAGCAAGGCGAAAGGCTTTGGCAAAGAGTTTTGCTGCACCCTTATCCGCTCACTGCACTTGACGCTCCGTTCGCTATCCCCGCGGCTTTTGCCGGCCTGGGCACGCGTCCTTATCGGATCTCGATGTCCGTGTCGAGCCGGACGTAGGCCTGCGGGCGGGTGACGCGCCGCAGGGCGGAGACCAGGGCGCTGTCATTTCCCTTCTTGCCGCCGATCACGTCCATCATCTGCTCCATCACGGACGGAGGGGCGGGGTAGCCCTTGACGTTCCAGGCGGCGAGATTGCCGTCCCCGGCCGCGACCGCGGCAAACAGGATGGCGTCTTCAAGGGTGCCTATCTCATCGACCAGGTTGATCTGAAGGGCATCGGCGCCCGTCCAGACGCGACCCTGGCCGATCGCATCGACGGTCGTCTTGGGGATGCCGCGCCCCTCGGACACGAGGGTGGTGAAGCGGTCATACACCGCTTCGATGCCGGTGAGCATGAAATCGTATTCGTCCGCGTCGAGCGGGCGCATCAAGCCCAGCATGTCTCCGTGTTTGTGGGAAGTGATGCTTTCTACGCCCACGTGGGCGATCTCTTTCGCGGCCTTGGACGCATCAGGAACGAGGCCGAACACGCCGATGGACCCGGTGAGGGTGGTGGCGCCCGAGAAGATCTTCTGGCAGTTGTTGGAGATCCAATAGCCGCCGGAAGCGGCATACCCGCCATAGGAGGCGACCACGGGCTTGACGGCCTGGAGCTGGTCGAGAGCGTTCTTGATCTTCTCGGAGGCGGTCACGGAGCCGCCCGGGGAGTTGACCCGGAGCACCACGGCCTTGACGGTGGAGTCGGCGCGGACCTTGTTGATCAGGGTGGCGAAACGGTCGCCGGCAATCTCCGACTTGCCGTTGCCGTCGATGATCTCGCCGTCGGCGTAGATAACGGCGATCTGCTGCCGGGCCCGGGACGGGACCAGTTTGGCGTCCACGTAGTCCGGGAGGCTGATCCACTTGATGTCCTTGTATGCATCCACGACGGCCAGGGTGGCCAGTTTGGCCTCCAGACCGTCCCGGTCGAGCAGTTCGTCCGCGAGACCATAGGTCTGGAAGTCTTCAGGCAGGCGGAGCTTGAGGCCGGAAATGGCTTCGTCCAGCTGGGCGACGCTGATGCCGCGGGCCTCGGCGATGGCGCTGCCAAGCGTCTCCCAGATCGAATCGATCATGCGCTGGTATTGCTCCCGGTTCTCCGGGCTGGCACTGCTGCGCGTGTACATCTCACCGGCCGACTTGTATTTGCCGTGGCGGATGAGCTGCACGTTGATGCCGAGGCGGTTCAGCAGGTCGCCCAGGAAGTACATCTGGGATCCCACGCCGGTGAACTGGGGCGTGAGGCCCAGGTAGGAGGACATATAGATCTTGTCGGAGACGGAAGCGAGGTAATACGTCGCCGCTCCGGGATTCTCCATATAGGTGACGACGGGCTTGCCGCTGGCCGTCCGGAAGTTCCGGAGCGCTTCGCGCAACTCGCCCAGTTCAGCCACGCCGGAAGAGTTGCCGTCGGTGCGGAGGTATATGAACTTGACCGCAGGGTCCGTGGCGGCGGCGTTGATGGCCTGCACCGCATCCCAGATGCCGATGACGCGGGACTGGGCGGCGTCGCCGCTGAGCAGGGAGGCGGCATCCAGGTCCGTAAACGGGTTGGACTCACGCGACTGTTCGCCGATCACGACATTCGCGAGGTCGATCTTGAGCACGCCGGACTTGGGCAGGACGGGCTTGCTGCGGCCGGCAGCAGCAAGCGAGCCGATCATGCCGATGCTGAGGATGAAGCAGATGATACCCATGAGGATGAGGCCGCAAAGCACGGCCAGCACCATTTTGACAAAAGCTTTCATGATTTGAATCCAATAATTTGACAAAAGTAGGTAAATTTGCAGAATAAATCAAAGACTGATGGCACAGAAACCTTCCATACCCAAGGGTACCCGCGACTTCGGCCCGCAGGAGACGGCCGAGCGCAACTATATATTCGACACCATACGTTCGGTTTTCAGGACATTCGGCTACGCCCAGATCGAAACGCCCGCGATGGAGAACCTTTCCACGCTGCTCGGCAAGTACGGAGAGGAGGGCGACAAACTCCTGTACCGCATCCTCAATTCCGGCGATGCCTTCGCCGACGTGGACCTGTCGCGCCCGCTGGCTCCGCAGGTGTGCGAGAAAGGCCTGCGCTACGACCTCACGGTGCCTTTCGCCCGCTTCGTGGTGCAGCACCAGAACGAACTGTCCTTCCCCTTCAAGCGCTTCCAGATCCAGCCGGTCTGGCGGGCGGACCGCCCGCAAAAGGGCCGCTACCGCGAGTTCTACCAGTGCGACGTGGACGCCATCGGCTCCCGCAGTCAGCTGTGCGAGCTGGAGCTGGTCCAGATCGTGGACCGGGTCTTCGAGCAGCTGGGCGTGCGGGTGCTGGTCAAGATCAACAACCGCAAGGTCCTCACGGGCCTCGCGGAAATCTGCGGCTTCCCCGACAAGGTCGTGGATATCACCGTGGCCATCGACAAGCTGGACAAGATCGGCCTGGACGCCGTCAAGGACGAGATGCGCGGCAAGGGCCTCACGGACGCCGCCATCGCCGTGCTGGAGCCGGTGCTTACCCTGAGCGGCAGCAATACCGACAAGCTCGCCCGGATGCGTGCCATCATGGGCTCCTCCGAGACCGGCCTCAAGGGCCTGGATGAGCTCGAGGAACTCTTCGGCTACATCGAGGCGTCCGGTATCAAGACCCCTGCAGAGATCGACCTCTCGCTGGCCCGCGGCCTGAATTACTATACCGGCGCCATCTTCGAGGTGAAGGCGCTGGACTGGCAGATCGGCAGCATCTGCGGCGGCGGCCGCTACGACAACCTCACGGGCATCTTCGGCCTGCCCGACATGTCCGGCGTGGGCGTGAGTTTCGGCGCGGACCGCATCTACGATGTCCTGAAAGGGCTGGACAAATTCCCGAAGGGGCTGTGCAGCGCCACGCGCCTGCTGCTGGCCAACATGGGCCCGGACGAAGTCCGCTACCTGCTCCCTGTCGCCACAGCGCTCCGCGATGCCGGCCTCGCCGTCGAAATCTATCCCGACGCCGCCAAGCTCAAGAAACAGTTCGATTATGCCGACCGCAAGGACATTCCTTTCCTGTCCATCACCGGCGCCTCCGAGGTCGCGCAGGGCGTCGTCAACCTCAAGAACCTCACGTCTGGGGAGCAGAAATCCTTCCCGAAAGACGATTTGGACGGCATGCTGGCCTTCCTGACTTTATAGCAGCAGCATCACCGCGAAGACATACAGCAGGAAGCCCTGGAGCTTGATCCGGTCGCCATTGTTCTCGGACAGGAGCGACTCGGTGACGTCTTCTGCCGCCAGGATGGAAAGCTTTTCGCGGTCCGGGTGATGGCGGCGGTGCCACTTCGTGACGACCAACCCGTCTTGCAGGAAAGTCCCTCCGCCGTTCGACCGGTTCAGCGTGAGGAGTTTCTTGCGGTCGGCGTACCAGGTCACGTCCAGCGTCCCGGGCTCAAGCCCGGACGCTTCCATCGCCGCCGGCGTGGAGGCGACCAGCAGCATGGGCGAAAAGCCCTCCGCGGCAGCGTCCTGCAGCAACTGCTGAATGCGGGCCCACTGCTCGGGTTTCAACGCGCCGGGGTCGTAGACGGACACGACCAGGCGTTCGCCCTCGACCAGCATTTCGTCCACATACTCGCCGGCTGCGTTGCTGACTGACAGCGTGGGGGTGCGGTCGTCCGTGGGGTCGTCGATGTCCTCGGGAAGCATCAGCTCGGCGCCCGGCTTGAAAGGCGTGAAGTCCACCAGCGGAATGTTCACCGAAGAGTATAGCAGGAAAATGCACACGGAGACGGCCGCAATCGGGAAACTGACGTATTTGACCTTGCGCGTGATCTCAAGCGAGCGCAGCGGCAGGAAAGCCAGGGCCCAGAGGCCTGCCAGGATCAGGTTCTTGATGAGGCTCTGCAGGTGCGTGAGATGGATGATCTCGCCGAAGCAGCCGCAGTCGATGCGGGGGTTCTTGATGTAGAGCAGCAGGGTCAGCAGGGTGAAGAAGCCCAGCAGGGCGCCTGTCGTCAGGGCCACGACCTTGCGCCAGACGCCCGTGATCAGGGCGGCGCCGAGCAGGGTCTCCACCAGGGCCATCCCGGAACCAATCACCCCGGAAGCGCCCATCAGGAAGGTCAGGTGCAGGAACTTGAGGTATTCCTCCACGACGAGACGGGCTCCCACGGGATCCATGAGTTTGAGGACGCCCGCGAGGAAGAACACGAAGCCGATCAGAACGGCGCTAATCCTTCGGATAACTCTCATAGATGGCTTTTATCTTGTCAAAAATGGCGTCGGGCGGCAGCATGCGCCCTTCGGCGTCGCCGCAGTCCACGACGATGAAATGCGGATCCAGGGCGGCCTGGCGGCGGTACATGTCCCGCACGCGGCGCTGAAACCGGATGTCCGCCTCATGGATGTCCTGGCGACCGTGGAGGTACCCGCGGTCGTCACCGCCGCGCTGGGCGGACAGGCTCTGCTCGACGAAGGCGATGGGTACGTCCAGGAAGATGTTCAGGTCCGGGCGCGGGAGGTCGAACTGTCCGAATTCGGTGTTGTTGATCCACTCGCGCAGATCCTCGGCCTCGCGGTCCGAAGGGAGCTTGGCGCACTGGTAGGCGATGTTGGAATAGACATAGCGGTCCAGCAGGACCGTGCCGCCCTCGCGCAGGGTCCGGCGGATCTGCGGGGCGGCGTCGTGCCGGTCCCCGGCGAAGAGCAGGGCGACCAGCTGCGGGTGGACCTCCTCCATGGAGCCGAAGCCGCCGCGCAGGAACTTGCCGATCAGCCCGCCCCACAGGGGCGCGTCATAGCGCGGAAAGTGGATGTACTCCAGCTTCGGACAGACGGTGGCGAGGTATTCCCTGAACATACGGACCTGGGTGGACTTGCCGGCCCCGTCCAGGCCTTCCAATACAATAAGCATAGCACACAAATATAGCGAAAAATCTCTAATTTTGCGGTATGGTTCAAATCATGGCGATCATCAATCTGACGCCCGACTCGTTCTTCGCGCCGAGCCGGGTCCGCGCCGCCCAGGCGCAGGAGCGCGTCTGCGAACTGTGCGCGCAGGGCGCCGATATCATCGACCTGGGGGCCGTGTCCACGCGCCCGGGCGCCGCGGACGTGTCCCTGGACGAAGAATGGCGCCGGCTTGCGCCCGTTCTTGCCGGCTGGGACCGGACCGTCCCGCTGTCGGTCGACACCACGCGCGCGGAAATCGTCCGCCGGGTGTACGACAGCGTGGGCCGTTTTGTCGTCAACGACATCTCGGCGGGCGAGGACGACCCCGGCATGCTCGCCACCGTCGGACGGCTGGGCCTGCCCTATGTGGCGATGCACAAGCGGGGGAACCCCCGCACGATGGATGCCCAGACCGACTATCCCGAGGGGGTGACGGCCGCGCTGGTGGCTTACTTCGCGGCTTTCGCGAGGCGGGCGGAGGCATACGGCATCGCGGACTGGATCCTGGATCCGGGGCTGGGTTTCGCCAAGACGGCCGGGCAGAACTGGGAGATCCTGGAGCACCTGGAAGAGATGCGCCTCTTCGGACGGCCGGTCCTGATCGGCGCCGCTGACAAGCGTTTCACCGGCGGCGACACGGAAAAGGCGCACCGCCTCGCACTCGCGCACGGAGCCGATATCCTCCGGGTCCACGACGTGGCGGCTGCGCGACAGACGGTGCTGCAGGCAGCGCCGGATCCGGCTGCGGGACTCAGAAACTGCAACCCAGCGTGACGCCGGCCAGATTGCGGCTGCGCCCAAGCAGGTATTGGGGCCGGGACAGCAGATAGAAGAAACTGTCCGACAGGCGCAGATAAACCTCGAAGCCGCCCCGGATGCGTCGCGCGGCCGTGAAGCCGGCGGACGCCCCGGCGCGCGGAAGCGTCTTGTATTCGAAATCGCGGCCGAGGTAGGTGTCGAAACTCTTCAGGTTGGAAGTGGCGTCGCTTGCGTAGAGGCCGTCCTCCTTGGCGATGCCGAAACCGGCCAGGCCGGACAGGGAGAGATCGATGATCCACGACCAGGCGCCGCCCGTAAACACTTTTTGCCCATAAAGATCCAGACTGAACGCATGGACGCTGTGCTTGCGCCAGACCGGATAGAGCGTAGTGGTCTGGAGTCGGCCCGCATAGGCGGCCTTCGCCCCCAGGGTGACGCCCGGCCGGGGGCCGGCCGCATCCCCGTACCAGCGGTAGTCCAGGGCGGCGTCCAGGTCGATGCGGTCCAGGATGTGGTTCCGTCCGGTATACTCCACGACGGTGGACTGGCCCGCAGGCGTGACATAGCGCAGGACATTCTCGTCGTTGGACAGGGAGGCGAAGCCCAGGTCCAGGGCGATGCGGTGCAGGCCGTTGCCGGCAGGCAGCAGGAACAGCCCGCGGTAGTCCGCCTCGATCC
>CAJOMY010000092.1 GCA_905235775.1 uncultured Bacteroidales bacterium
ATGGAAGCCCCCATGTCCACGCAGCTGTCGATGGAGCGGAAGGGCGGCAGCGCCCCGAGCGTATAGCAGCCGATGTCGCCGAAGATGCGGGCGTCCGGGAATTCGGCAGCCACCCGGTTCAGCGCCGTATAGACGTCGCGGTGGCCGCAGCCCTGGCAGAGCTGGGGCGGACGCGGCGCGAGGTTGTGCGCCTGCGCGAAAACGGGACCGCCGGGCACGCCGAGGGCCGTTGCCACGCAGTCCGGGGTCAATTCGCCCGCACGGGGCAGTGCTCCGGTCAGGCGGCCGGTCACGGGATAATCCGCGCCGAGCAGCGCCTTCACCTGCTCCTCGGCAAACGGCTGGCCGTCCTCGACCACGAGGATGCGGCTGCACTGCGCCGCCAGCTCGCGGATCTGCCGGGCCGGGAGCGGATATTGCGAAACTTTCAATACGGGAAGGCCCGCTGCCGTCTCCCGGACATAGTTGTATCCGATGCCGCAGGCGATCACGCCCAATCCGTCGGGCCCGGCATTCGCAGCGTCATGCCCGGCCTGACCGGGCATCTCCAGCCGGTTGTGCTCCGACCCCTCCGCCAGCGCCCCGATCTCCGGCTGCTTCTCCAGCAGGGAGGCATACTGACGCCGGGCGTTGCCGGGCAGCAGCACCCAGTGCGAGCGCTCGGAATCGGGGGCCAGGGCGTTCTGCGGCAGCGGTTCCCCCACCGCCACCGCGGCGCGGGAATGTGCCAGGCGCGTGACCAGACGCATCAGCACCGGGAGCTTCAGCGTTTCGGACAGGCGGAAAGCCTCTGCCATCATATCGTAGGCCTCCTGCTGGTCGGAAGGCTCCAGGATGGGGACCAGCGCGAACTTGCCATAGAAGCGGGAGTCCTGCTCGTTCTGCGAAGAGTGCATGGACGGGTCGTCCGCCGCGAGCACCACCAGACCGCCCTTCACGCCCGTGACGGCGGCATTGACGAAGGCGTCGGCGCAGACGTTCATGCCCACATGCTTCATGCACACGAGGGCGCGCCTGCCGGCGTACGACATCCCGAGCGCGGCTTCCATCGCCGTCTTCTCGTTGGTACACCAGCGGCTGCGCACTCCGCGCTCCCGCGCAAAAGCGCTCTGCTGGATGTATTCGGTAATCTCGGTCGAAGGGGTACCGGGGTAGGCATAGACGCCGGACAGGCCCGCGTGCAGAGCACCCAGCGCTACGGCCTCATCGCCCAGGAGCAATCTTTTCTCAGACATATTTTGCATAACTAACCGCAACAAATATAGGATTTTCCAGTCGGAAATCCAATATGGGCGGCTATCCTATTCCTTCCGGAGGCGGCCGATGGCGTTCTCCAGGCTTTCGGTCGGTTCGATGATATTGTAATCCTTCCAGAAATCGGGATCGAAGTACGTCCGGGTCTTGTCCGCAAGGATATCGCTGCTGCGGAATGCGTCCTTGCGGTCGATCGGGACCACTTCGGAAGAAGGATAGCGGTTGGTGACCACCATCTCGGCGACGGCGGTATATTCGGTGCTGAACAGCCGGCGCCGGGCGTCACAGTTGAAGCGGAAAACCGTGCGCACGTAGCTCAGGCGGCTCTTGCCGTCCTCCCGCTTGTAGTTCAGCACCAGGGACATCTCCTTGGGCCGGAAACGGATGTCCATCGGCTTGCGGACCAGCATGGCATAGGTGGCCTTGTCGGCATCGGACACGTCCAGCGAGAGCTCGATGCGCGAGAAAGCGAGCGTCTCCTGGTCCAGGTAGACAAGACCGTTGTGCAGGGCATAGGGCAAGTCAGCGGCCGGGATGAGCCGGATCACGAACTGGCGCCGCTCGTCCAGCATGACGGGGTCCAGCAGCTCCAGGCGGTAATTCTCCAGGTCTCGCTCATTGAGGATGATCGCACGGTTCTTGACCAGGTCGAGGTCGACCGCCTGCGTGGGACCGCCGAGCACCTTGACCGCCAGGGTGTCGGAGCGGCGCGGACTCGTCAGCAGACGGCTCTTCTCCACGGCGGCGCGGTCCTGGCCGAAATTCAGCCGGAACGGCGTCTTGTACATCCTGGTGACGGCCTCGGAGACATAGATGAAGCGCTGGCGCTTCTGGGCCGTTTCCCGGTAGAAACAGTCGAAGAGCTCCGCCTCGTCGGGGCAGTTGTCCGGAATGCGGTAGATCGCCTCCCGCAGCAGCGCCAGCGGGTCTCCGGAGATGACCTGTGCGGGATCCAGGGTAAATTCGCCCCGGGTCAGGCTCACCCGCATCATCTGCTCCCGGTCCGCGGGAACGGTCTGGGACTTGTAGCCCAGCAGCGAGAAGGAAACGAAGTGCGGCGGCGTGTCGGACTTGATGACGAACGCGCCGTCCTGATTGGTCACGGTAGCGTAGTTCGTGCCCGAAAGGGTCACGGACACATAAGGAAGGGGCTTGCCGCCCGTGGCATCCACGACGGTACCGCGGACGGCGTAGCGTAACGTGTCAGTCTGGCCGAAAGCCAGCGGTCCTGCCGTCAGCAGGAAAAGAGTCAGGGAAAGAAAGATGTTTTTCACGGCGTTAAATGATTTTTCCGTCACAATATAAGGAAAAAAAACGATTAACGCACCAAGTTCACGAAATAGTCATGGAATGCCACATTCGTGATCAAATAACCGATTATCGTGGAGACGATCACACAGATCAGTCCGGGCATTATGAAATTGTGGTTGAGCAGGTATTTTCCGATTCTGGTCGTCCCGGAGCGGTCGAAGTTGACCGTGGCGATATCGGAAGGATAGTTCGGGATGAAGAAGTAGCCGTACACGCTCGGCAACACCCCGAGCAGCACGGGACCGGAGATGCCCAGTTCGTAGGCCAGCGGCAGCGATAATGATGTAGATGACGTCCGTCGGAGGGGTGCCGGGCTTGAGGCCGAAACCGAACACGAGGATGGCCAGGCCGATGCCGGAAATGGCGCCAAGCGCCAGGCTGCCGAAACGTGAGCCGACATAGAGGGCGGCCAGCACGATCAGCAGTTCGATGATCATGACAAGGGATATAAGTGCGTTATAAGTTTCAGTATTACCGTAATTGATGACAAATATACCGTTTTTTTCGTATTTTTGGCGCCCCATTTGTCCTTCATCATGCAATATCTGGGAGAAATCATCTCGCTCGTCGTCGCCGTGGCATGGACCGCGACGGCCCTTTTCGCCAACGAAGCCAGCCGCCGGATCGGCGCCATGAGCACCAACCTGTTCCGCATGATCCTGTCCGCCCTCCTGCTCGGCGGGCTGCTCTGGATCGCCATCGGACATCCCTGGCCCGCCTTCGCCGACGGCAAGACCTGGCTCTGGATGGCTCTCTCGGCCCTCGTGGGCTATGTGTTCGGCGACTTCTGCCTGTTCAACTCCTACGTCCTCATCGGGGCCCGCTTCGGGCAGCTCTTCATGACGCTCGCGCCCGTGTTCGCCGCCATCGCCGGCTGGGCCCTGCTCGGCGAGACGCTATCCTGGAAGTCCATACTGGCCATGGCGGTCACCCTGTCGGGTATCGCCATCTCCATCCTAAGCCGCTCGCAGGACGGCCACCATCTCGCCCTGCGTCTGCCGCTCAAGGGCGTGCTGCTCGGGATCGGCGCCGGCATGGGCCAGGGCGTGGGCCTGGTGCTCAGCAAGATCGGCATGCAGCACTACGCCGCCGCCCTGCCGGCAGACGCTCCCGCCGCCTTCGAATGGGCCATGCCCTTCGCCTCCACGATGATCCGATCGCTGACCGGCATGGTCGGATTCTTCATCTGGATGGCCCTGCTTGGCCAGTTGCCGCAACTGCGCGAGGCCGTGCACAACCGCGCCGGGATGCGCTTCACCGGCCTGACCACCCTCTTCGGGCCCTTTATCGGCGTGTCGCTCTCCCTGATGGCCGTGCAGTACGCCAACGCCGGCATCGCCTCCACCCTGATGGCCCTCACCCCCGTGCTCATCATCCTCCCCTACGCGCTGATCTACAAGCAGAAAGTCACTCCGAAGGAAATCCTCGGCGTCTGCGTCAGCATGACCGGCGTCGCGTTGTTCTTTTTGCTGTAGGCCCTCGACGACTTCCGACATTGCGCGGATTTCCTTTTGTTACGGAAAATCGTTATCTTCGCGTTGCGAAAGAGAATTATGAATATCAATCTGGAGAATAAAGCGCTGCCGGTGCTGCTGATCACCGGCTATCTGGGGAGCGGCAAGACGACGCTCCTGAACCGAATCCTTACAAACCGCCGCGGCATCAAGTTCGCCGTGATTGTCAACGACCTCGGTGAGGTCAACATCGACGCCGACCTGATCGAGAAGGGCGGCGTGGTCGGCCAGACCGACGACAGCCTCGTGGCCCTGCAGAACGGCTGCATCTGCTGCACCCTCAAGATGGACCTCATCGCCCAGCTGGAGGAAATCGCCCGGATGAACCGCTTCGACTACATCGCCATCGAGGCCAGCGGCATCTGCGAGCCGGCCCCCATCGCCCAGACCATCAACTCCTACCCGCAGCTCTCGCGGCCGTCCTACCCGGGCGTCGCCATTCCCACGCTCGACTGTATCGTCACGGTCGTGGACGCCCTGCGCATGAAGGACGAATTCGCCTGCGGGGAGGCGCTGCAGCGCGACAACATCGACGAGGAGGATATCGAAAACCTCGTCATCGAGCAGATCGAATTCTGCAACATCATCCTGCTCAACAAGGCCTCCGAGCTGACGCCCGACGAGCTGGGCCGCGTCAAGAGCATCGTCCGCGCCCTGCAGCCCAAGGCCGAGATCCTGACCTGCGACTACGGGGACATCGAGCTGGACAAGCTCCTGCACACGGGTCTCTTCGACTTCGACAAGGTGGCCACCAGCGCCGCCTGGATCGCGGAGATCGAGGGCGAGGGCGACGATGATGACGACCACGACGGGCACGGGCACCACCACCATGATGAGGACGAGGGCGAAGCCGAAGAATACGGCATCGGGACCTATGTCTACGAGTCCCGTCCCGCGCTGGATATCAACAAGTTCGACTATATGGTCGCCAGGAAATGGCCCCGGGAGATCATCCGCTGCAAGGGCCTGTGCTACTTCAGCGCCGACACGGACAAGTGCTATCTCTTCGAGACCGCCGGCCAGCAGAAGACCCTCAAGGACGCCGGTCTCTGGTTCGCCACGATGCCGCGCGAGGAGCTGCGCGAGCTGATGGAGCGCGACGCCAAGCTCCGCCGCGACTGGGATCCCGAGTACGGCGACCGCATGAACAAGATCGTCTTCATCGGCCAGCACCTCGACAAAGAAGCCATCGAGTCTCTGATGGACAGTTGCCTGGCAGAGTAGCTCCCTTCCATCTCGTCTGACAATACAAAACCTATCGGAATGAAAAAGAATAAATCCTCCAAATTACCGCTGATCCTGACCCTGGTCGTGGTGCTGCTGCTCATCCTGGCCGGCAGCGAGCGGCGCCTGCGTCCGACCTACATCGGCATCGCCAAGCTCGAGAACAAAATCAAGGGCATCGACGGCATCTCCGCCGCTTCGCTCGCGAAGGTGAAGGGCGACGCCCGCCGGCACTCGCTGATGATCCGCAAGGGATTCGGGCTCTTCGGCAAGGCCAAGGAGGCGCCGGAGGCCAACTACGACGATTTCGTGCTGATCTCCGAGGCGGTGCCGGACGCCATCCTCGAGATCCGCTACTATTCGACCTACAACTTCGTCGGCACGCGCATCGACGGCTACGAGCAGCCCACGGCCCTGCTGACACGGGAAGCGGCCGAGGCGCTGCGTGCCGTCAGCGACGAAGTGATGGCGCAGGGCTACCGGCTCAAGATCTACGACGCCTACCGGCCGCAGTGCGCCGTGGACCACTTCGTCCGCTGGGCGGCGGACATTCCGGACACGCTGATGAAGCCGTATTTCTATCCGGACCTGGACAAGTCGGTGCTGTTCGACCAGGAGTACATCATGGCCAAATCCGGCCACACGCGCGGCTCCACGGTGGATCTGACGCTCTTCGACATGGCCACGGAGAAGGAGCTCGACATGGGCGGCACCTTCGACTGGTTCGGTCCGGAGAGCCATCCCGACTTCTGTGGCGACCCGGCCGCGTCGGCCTTCAACGGCGACAACCACAAAAAGATTTTTGAACTAATGCTAACTAAATTTATTACTTGTTTCAATTAATAAAATATTATAAATTTTTATATCGAATATTATTATTTAGAAAGAAACAGTGGCAGTAGTAATATAGCAGTTGATACCGCAAGTACCATTTCCTCTTCTGATTCTGAAGTATCCACTTTCACCCCAGCTTTGTCCCCATGAGTTCTTGACAATCCAATAATCTTTGTCTGAGGCGTCATCGTGTCCATATCCAACCATTGTGACAGCATGGTTCATTCCACTAACTGGGCATTGGCTTGAAGTTTTATCAAGAATTCCACTGCTGTAAGTTTGTAAAGGATTAGCATTAAGAGCAACAGCTAATGGACCAGTTTCATATAAGAATTCTTTGATTTCATCTTCGTCAACTGGATCCCAGGTTGTGCTTGATGATCCTAATTTAGTATATCCAGTAATGGTCATATCAACATATTTTGAAGGATCTGATTTGCAGGTGCTTTTGTATCCTTTGTAGGGATAGTCAGTATCTGTCATGATACCACCATTTTCTTGAAGCCAAGTGAATGAGTATTCCATCAAACCACCATTGCATGCACTGTCATAGGTATCGCAATCAACTAACATTTGTTCAGACATGGTGACCATTGTTCCTTTTCCTTTGTAGTATAAACCTTCTAAGTTAGCAATAGTAGAGAAGGCCCAGCATGATCCGCATGATCCTTGATCTTTAACAGGGGAAACATATCCATGGTCTCTCCAATCCCAGGAATCTGGAGCAGCATTGCTAATTTTAACAATGTGAGGGTTGAAGTTTGCAACAGCCATAGCATCATAGTTTAAGTTTAAGTAGATTTTGGCAAATTCTTGATGAGTTAAGTCCGAGAATTTGGTAATACCAGTTCTGTATGAGTTTTCTTCTTTGAAAGTAGCCATGGTATTTCTTCTGAAGACTTCATATCTTGCTAAGAATTCGTTAACTGATGAGTATTTCTTATGATATTTTTTGATGAATTTCTGGAATTGTTGGAACATGATAGCATCAATATCCATATCACATGCAGCTAAGGCAATGAGTAAGACAATAAGGAACTTGTTCATTTTATAT
>CAJOMY010000093.1 GCA_905235775.1 uncultured Bacteroidales bacterium
CGTCTATCCCCGGCGCCACACCGCCTTCGTGGAGCGGATGTGCTCCACGCCCGGATGCGCCCTGGTCACGGATTACCCGCCGGGCACGGCCCCGACGGCCTTCAATTTCCTTCGACGCAACCGCATCATCGCCGGGCTGGCGGGGGCCACCGTCCTCGTGGAATCCCGCATCAAGGGCGGCGGGATGATTACGGCGCGCCTGGCCGCCGGCTACGGGCGCGACGTCTTCGCCCTGCCCGGGCGAATCGACGACCTCCGCTCGCAAGGCTGCAACCAGCTGCTCCAGGAACAGCTGGCAGCCCCGGTCGCCTCGCCCGAGGCGCTGCCCGTCGCTCTCGGGCTGGGCCGCCTGAAACGCAGTCGGCAGGAAGACCTGGAGACAGCCGTGCGAAGGCGTTTTTCCCCCGCACTGCCCGCAGAGGAGGTGGAACGCCTGGTCTGCCTGGCCCGGCTGATCCGCAGCCGGCGGGGCATCATGCCGGATGAGATCTGCCGCGAGACCGGACTTCCCTACGCGGACGCGGTCCGCGCGACAGGGCTGCTGGAGGAAGAGGGGTTCATTCTCATGGATCTGCTCCAGCGCTGTACCATCAACGTAAAAATTGCTTAACTTTGTGGGATATGATGGAGTTTGTCGACACGCACTGCCACGTCTGCGACGAAGCCTTCGCCGGCTGCGAGGACGAGGTCGTCGCGCGGGGCGTCGCAGCCGGTGTGACCCTCCAGCTGCAGGCGGACATCGACTCGCGCGAACGGGCACGCATGTTTGCCGTCGTGGAACGGCACCCGGACGTGCTGCGGCCGATGCTCGGGCTATACCCGGGCTCCGTCGGGCGGGACTGGCGCCGGGAGATCGACGCCCTGGAGGCGTGGCGCGGACGCGGCATCGTGGCCGTGGGCGAGATCGGCCTCGACTACCACTACGGCGCCGACTTCAAGGCCGAGCAGCAGGAGGCCTTCCGCGTCCAGCTGGAACTTGCCGCAGCATGGGGCCTGCCGGTCAACATCCATCTCCGCGAGGCCACGGAAGACTTCTTCAAAATTGTCGGAGAATGCCGCCACCTCGGCCTGCGGGGCAACTTGCATGCCTTCAGCGGCAGCGCGGAGACCTTCGCGCGCCTGCAGCACCTGGGCGACTGGTATGTCGGCATCGGCGGCGTACTGACCTTCAAGAAAGCCTCGATCGCCGAAGCGGTCAAGCGCATTCCGCTGGAGCGTATCCTGCTGGAAACCGACGCCCCCTATCTCGCTCCCACCCCGCACCGCGGCGAACGCAACGAGAGCGCTTACATCCCCCTGATTGCCGAATTCCTGGCGCGGCAGAAGGGAATCAGCGTAGAGGAAGTCGCCGCCACAACCACCGCGAACGCGAAAAAACTATTTGCCATATGAATTTGATTTTCAACCCGTTTCAGAGAAATAACACACCGACTTCCGTGCTGCTGGTCTATACCGGCGGCACCATCGGCATGAAGGCGGATCCCGTTGACGGCACCCTCAAGCCGTTCGATTTCAGCGGCATCCTTGAAGAAGTGCCGGAACTGCGGAAGTTTGCGATGAAGATCGATTCCTATGCCTTCAACCCGCTGATCGACTCCTCAGACGTCGAGCCTGCCCTGTGGCAGGCCCTCGCCCGGCTGATCCGCGACCGCTACGACGATTATGACGGTTTCGTGATCCTGCACGGCACCGACACGATGGCGTACAGCGCCTCGGCGCTGAGCTTCATGTTGGACAACCTGGGCAAAAGCGTCGTCTTCACCGGCAGCCAGCTGCCCATCGGGGAGCCGCGCACCGACGGCAAGGAGAATCTCATTTCGGCCGTGGAGATCGCCACGGCCAAGGATTCCCACGGGCGTCCGATGGTGCCGGAAGTCTGCATCTGCTTCAACTCGCAGCTGCTGCGCGGCAACCGGAGCGTGAAGGTCAACGCCACCGGCTTCGACGCATTCAAGTCGCCGAACTACCCGCTGCTGGCCACCGCCGGCATCAACATCAAATACAACAACAGCTTCATCCATTACGGCTACGACCGCCGCAAGGGCCTGACCATCCACACGGACCTGGACACCCGCGTTTCGGTGCTCAAACTGCACCCCGGCATCACGGAACAGGCCGTGCGGGACATTCTGCTCGGAGACGGTTCCCGCGCCGTAATCCTGGAGACGTACGGTTCCGGGAACGCCCCCTGCCAGCCCTGGTTTCTCGCGCTCGTGCGCGAGGCGGCCGCACGGGGCAAAATTCTCCTCAACGTGACCCAGTGCCTGAGCGGGTACGTAGACATGGACCGCTATGCGACCGGCCGTTCGCTCAAGGACGCCGGCGTGATCTGCGGCCATGACATCACCACCGAGAGCGCCCTCGGAAAACTCTTTTACCTCATGGGGGAAAATACCGGCAACGAACGGGTCAAAGCCCTGCTGGAGAAGAACCTCAAGGGCGAAATCTCAAAATAAATATTGAAAAATGGATTTTTTTTGCTAAATTGCACCGCTTTTAGATAGTTTGATACGCATAGAATATATCACAACTAATACATTATCAAATTCATTATGAAAAAGTTTTTCAGGTTTTTGGCAGTTGCGGGCGCTATGGCCTTCTCTGCAAACATCGCTTTCGCCCAGGACGAGATGAGCGCAGCTGATCTCCTCTCCGGCAATCCCGAGATGCCGCTCAACCAGGCGCTCAAGCAGAAATTCATCGAAGGTGGTCCGGAATTCATGTCCCTGATCATCATCTGCTTGATCCTCGGTATGGCTCTCGCCATCGAGCGCATTCTCTATCTCACCTTCTCCAAGATCAACACCAAGAAGCTGGTCGAGAAGGTCGAGGCTGCCCTCAACGAAGGCGGTATCGAGAAAGCAAAGGATGTTTGCCGTGAGACCCGCGGGCCTGTCGCCAGCATCTTCTATCAGGGTCTCCTGCGCTACGACCAGGGCCTTGACGTGGTCGAGAAGACGATCGTTTCCTATGGCAGCGTCCAGCAGAGCGAGCTCGAGAGCGGTCTGAGCTGGATCGGCCTGTTCATCGCCATCGCCCCGTCCCTCGGATTCCTCGGTACGGTTATCGGTATGATCAACGCCTTCGACGCCATCCAGGCTGCGGGTGACATCTCCCCGAACGTCGTTGCCGGCGGTATGAAGGTCGCCCTCATCACTACGGTCGGTGGTCTGATCGTCGCCATGATTCTCCAGGTCTTCTACAACTACATTCTCGCCAAGATCGAGTCCATCACCATCGACATGGAGGACTCCTCCATCAGCCTGATCGACGTGCTGACCAAGTATAGCCAGAAGAAATAATCATTTCAGAACCCTGAATAATGAAACTCAACAAAATATTCAAATGGGGAATGGTCGGCCTGATGATCATCAGCCTTGCGCTGCTCGTCTGGGGCTTCATCGTCGGTTTCGAAACCAATGACGGGAAGGCCACCGACGTGCTGCTCAACTGGGCGTACATCATTATCGGCATCGCCATCTTCGCCTGGATTGTCATCGGGCTTGTCGTCAGCATCCAGAACGACCCGAAGTCCATCGTCAAGATGGGCATCGTCCTGGTCGGGGTCGCTGTCGTCTGCCTGATTGCCTACCTGCTTGCGAAGGGCACTCCGGTCCCCGGCACGTCCGTTAACGCTACGGACGGCCAGCTCAAACTTACTGATACCATCCTTAACCTGACGTACATCGCCGGCGTGGCCGCCATCCTGGCAATCATCGTCGGCGAAGTCCGCATGGCTATCGCAAACAAGAAGTAATATGGCCAAGAAAACACCAGCAATCAATTCGAGTTCTACGGCCGACATCGCGTTCCTCCTGTTGTGCTACTTCCTCATGACCACAACCATGGGTTCGCATTACGGATTGTCCCGTCGTCTCCCCCCGATGCCTGATCCCAATCAGAAGGTCGAGGACCAGAAGGTCAACCGCCGCAATATCATCGTGGTGAAGATCAACTCTGCCGATATTCTTGCCGGTACAGAAGCCATTGATATCTCCTTACTCAAAGACAAGATCAAAGAGTTCTTAAGCAACCCCGCCAACGACCCGAACCTCCCCGAGAAGGAGGTCAAGGAGATCGAAGGCTACAGCAAGGGCACCTATCCCGTTTCCAAGGGCGTGATCTCCCTGCAGAACGACCGCGGTACGAGTTACCAGGCGTATATCGCCGTCCAGAACGAACTCGTCAAGGCCGTCAATGAACTGCGCGACGAATTCTCGATGCGCGAGTTCGGCAAGGTGTACGTCGCACTCGACGAAACCACCCAGAAGATTGTCCGTGACTGTATCCCGCAGAACATTTCCGAGGCGGAGCCTAAGGATGTCGGCAATAGAAGATAAATAGGAGGAAAGAATATGTCAAGATTCAAGAAAAGCGGAAAGAAAGAGATGCCGGGTATCACCTCGAGCTCTTTGTCCGATATCGTGTTCATGCTCCTGTTCTTCTTCATGGTCACCACGCAGATGCGTGAGACCGAGAATAAAGTCAAGGTCACCACGCCTGAGGCTTCCGAGGTCGTCAAGCTGGAGCGCAAGGACCTCAACGCATACATCAACATCGGTTCCCCGACCCTCGCTTATCAGGCCCAGTACGGTACCGATGCCCGTATCCAGTTGAACGACTCCTTCCGCACCACCGACGACATCCGCGACTTCATCGCCGCGGAGCGTGACGCCAAGAGCGAGGCCGACCGGCAGCTGATGACCGTGTCCATCCGGGCTGATCAGGACGTGAGAATGGGTATCGTGACTGATGTCAAGCAGGAGCTCAGACGCTGCTCCGCGCTTAAGATCATGTACTCAGCAAGAAAGCCTGCAAAATAAGCAATTGCAGTATTGAATACGAGCAGCCCCCTTCAACGAGGGCTGCTTTTTAAAATCTATAGAAACAAACATGAAGGAACTACTTCGTACCAAGGTGAAGGACCTGCTGGAGATGAAGGCAGGCCAGGAAGTGCTGGCCAAAGGTTGGGTCAGGACCAAAAGAGGGAACAAGGAAATCGTATTCATCGCGCTGAACGATGGCTCGACCATCAAGAATGTTCAGATCGTCGTGGACAAGAATGCGGAGACGGAGCCGGTGCTCTCCCAGATCAGCACGGGCGCCTGCATCTGCGTGCGCGGCAATCTCGTCGAGTCCGTGGGCAGTGGCCAGGCGGTCGAGATCAAGGCGGAGAAGATCGAAGTGTATGGCACTTGCGACCCGGTCCGCTATCCCCTCCAGAAGAAGGACACCTCCTTCGAGTACCTGCGCTCGGTCGCACACCTGCGCCCGAGGACCAACACCTTCGGCGCCGTTTACCGCCTGCGCAGCCAGATGGCCTTCGCCATCCACGAGTATTTCCACAGCAAGGGCTTCGTCTATCTGCACACGCCGCTCATCACCGAGTCCGACTGCGAAGGCGCCGGACAGATGTTCCAGGTCACGACCCTCGACCTCGAGAACGTGCCCCGCGACAAGAAGGGACGCATCGACTACGGCAAGGACTTCTTCGGCAAGCAGACAAGCCTGACCGTGAGCGGTCAGCTGGAAGGCGAACTGGGCGCTACCGCACTCGGCGAGATCTACACCTTCGGCCCGACCTTCCGTGCCGAGAATTCCAACACCCCGCGCCACCTCGCGGAGTTTTGGATGATTGAGCCCGAGATGGCATTCTATGACATCACGGACAACATGGACCTGGCCGAAGATTTCATCAAGCACCTCGTCTCGTACGCACTGGAACACTGCATGGACGACATCCAGTTCCTGAACGACCGCTACGACAACGAGCTCATCGAGCGCCTGCGCGGCGTTGTCGGGACCGAATTTGTGCGCCTGGAGTACACCGAAGGCATCCGCATCCTCGAGGAAGCCGTCAAGAACGGCGTACAGTTCGAGTACCCGGTCAGCTGGGGCGTCGACCTGCAGAGCGAGCACGAACGCTACCTGGTGGAGAAGCATTTCGGCAAGCCGGTCATTCTGACGGGCTATCCGAAGGACATCAAGGCCTTCTACATGAAGCAGAACGCCGACGGCAAGACCGTCCGCGCGATGGACGTCCTTTTCCCGAAGATCGGCGAAATCATCGGCGGATCCGAGCGAGAGGCCGATCTGGGCAAGCTCGAGCAGCGCATCGACGAGCTGGGCATGAGTCGCAAGAACCTCGAATGGTACATCGACACGCGCCGTTTCGGCTCCTGCCCGCACAGCGGCTTCGGCCTGGGATTCGAGCGCCTGCTCCTCTTCATCACGGGCATGCAGAACATCCGTGATGTCATTCCCTTCCCCCGTACACCTAAAAATGCCGAGTTCTGATATGCTGGTCATCGGTATAGCCGGCGGGTCCGGGTCCGGCAAGACCACGGTCGTCAAAGCCATCACGGAGAAGCTGCAAGGCAAGAGCGTGGTGGTCATCCCCCAGGACGCCTATTACAAGGACTGCAGCGACCTCTCCGACGAGGAGAAGCGCGCCTACAATTTCGACCACCCCGACGCTCTCGACTGGAGCCTGCTCTGCCAGCAACTGAACGAACTCAAGCATGGCAAGACCGTCAAGCAGCCGGTGTACTCGTACATCTCCTGCTCCCGGTCCAAGACCGAGACCGTGACGGTGAAACCCGCCGACGTCATCATCATCGAGGGGATCCTCATCTTCACCTGCAAGCCGCTGCGCGAACAGATGGACGTCAAGATCTTCGTGGACGCGGACGATGACGACCGCCTGATGCGCGTCATGGCGCGCGATATCAGCGAGCGCGGCAAGGACGTACACTGGGTAATCGAACGCTATTCACGCACGGTCAAGCCGATGTATCTGCAATTTATCGAGCCGAGCAAGCGCTACGCCGACATCATCATCCCGCAGGGCGGACACAACAAGGTGGCGATCGACGTAATCACCGCCACCATCGAGAAGTCCCTCGCGGAACGGAAATAAACCTGCCATGCACCGGCTCTCCCAGGAAGACAAGGCAGGCATCTACACCACCGTGATCGTTCACCTCGCGGTGGTGATTGTGTTGTTGATAGCCGGTCTGGACTGGAGCGTCCGCCAGGAAAACAGCTTCGTACTGGACTTCTCGGCGCTTGAAGAGAAGGAGCGCCTCGAGGAAGAGATCGAGCGGCTCCAGGAGGAAGCTGCTTTCAAGGAAGGCATAGCGGCGCGGCTGGAACGCGAGTTGCAGGCAACGACGCTCAAGGGCGTCGCCGTGGACCGCGGAGCGCTGAGGGACGACCGCGGGACAGACGCGGAGCAGCTCTACCGGGATGCCGCGCGTTTGCAGGAGGAGCTGGCCCGCGGATATGAAGTGCAGCAGGAAGACGTCGCCGATCCGGGCCCGGTCATCCCCGGGAAGAAGGAAGAGCGGAAAGGGCAGGACACCGTGTACAACGGGCCCTCCGTCGTTTCTTATCTGTTGGAAGGTCGCAAGGCCAGCCGCCTGCCAATCCCGGCGTATCGCTGTATGGGTGCCGGACAGGTCACGGTACTCATCACGGTGGATCCCGGCGGTACCGTCATCGGCGCCAGGGTGGACGAAACCACCTCATCCAAAGACGGCTGCCTACGCTCATTCGCGATCCGCGCCGCACGCCTGTCCAAATTCTCCGCCAAGGCGGACGCTCCCGCCCGTCAGCAAGGCAATATCATCTACGAATTCGTCGCACAGGATTAACCGCTTTTGCCCGATCGGTCGCCTCGAGGCACTCGGAGCAGGGCGACCGGAAAGGGGTGTCGGGGAACCCTCCCCCGGCATAGTAAAAAAGGACGCGCTCCTGGTGCGCGTCCCGAAAAACCAATTATTAACCGTTAGTATCCAGGATATTGTTTAAGGTTAGGATTGCTCTGCTTTTGCACTCCAAAGGTAAGAAGACACCGGGACAAACATGTTGGTTAAAGTCCCGAATAGGTGGAATATTGTATAAATCTACCAAAAATAGTGTATTTTTGTACGAAAACATGTCCAACTATGCGGCATTTCCGTTCAATTGTCCTGATTACGTTCCTGCTGGCTGCGACCCGGATGGCAGCACAGCCTCCGCACACGTTCACCCGCTACGGACGGGAAAACAACTTCAGCGGCACGACGGTCGAAGACATGGCCCAGGACAGCCACGGACAGCTGTGGCTTGCCACCTGGGGCGGGCTGTATTCATTTGACGGACGAACCTTCCAGAACTACCTGACCAACAACCCGGAGGACCGGGACAACCCGCGCAGCAACCATTTCGTGGACGTGGAGGCGCTGGGCAACGACGAAATCCTGGTCCTGTCGTACGACAACCGCCTGTACCGGCTGAATCCGTCCGCCCGCGTCCTCGACCCGGTGAATATCCCGGGAGAGAAGATCCAGTCCATCTACCGGCCCGTCGGGGATGAACTGTATTTCCTGACGGCAGACAATGAGATGCTGGACGCCACGTTCTCGCGCTTCTGCCGCCTTCAGGCCGATGCCGCCGTGAAAGCCGTCATCGACAGCCCTGACGGCGACGTCTGGATTCTGACCGACCGGGGTATCTTCCGGAACGGACGGCTGTCCACGGACACGCCGGCCTTCACGGCAGCGTCGGTGGACGATGCGCTGTATATCGGATCCACCGACGGAGAACTGCTGTGTTTCCGGGACGGGCGGCTCAGCACGCTCCCCACGCGCCTGAAAGCCGACATCACTTTCATCACCCGGGTCCCCGGACGGGCGGAACTGCTCCTGGGCTCAGACCAGCGCGGACTCGAACTCTACGACCTCGACAACGGCACGCACAGCGTGGTCGTGCCGGAGGAGCGGAACGCCGAGGAGCGCAACTACGCCTGCCGAACGGACAACGACGGCAATCTTTACATCTTTCCCCAGCAGGGCAGCCTGTTCTGGTATGACAAGGATGGCCGGCGGCTATACCCCTTTCTCGGGTCGGAAAGCCGGCAGGGATGGAATTCAGAGACCGGCATCACCTCCTTCCTGGTGGACCGGCAGGGCAATCTGTGGATCGGATCGAACTGGGGCGGGCTGGAGCGTATCATCTTCCACCGCGATCATTTCAATCTCCACTCCATCGACGGCAGCGGGCAAATTTCGGAGGAGAACAGCGTCCGCGCCCTGCTGCAGGACGCCAGCGGAACCATCTATGCCGCCACGCGGGACAGCCGCCTGCATGTTCTGGATGAGAACTTCCGCGAACGGGCGTCGTGGCGGCTGGACCGTCCCGCCTACACGCTCGCCCGCACGCATGACGGCAGACTCTGGGCGGGCACGCGCGGAGCGGGCCTGCTGGAGATGAACATCCAGGCCAACGAACAGATGCGCTACAACCTGGTCCGCCACCCCAAGGACGAACTGTTCTATGGCCCCAACAGCAACGACATCTTTTCGCTGCTGGAAGATGCCTCTCACAGGCTCTGGATCGGCACTTTCGACGACGGGATCGCCTACGTGGATCTGGCCGGGACGGAACGGCTTTTCGTCAGCAAGCGCAACCGGCTCAGCTTTCCGACCGACCGGCGCAATCGCATGCGCTGCCTGGCCTTCGGCCCGGACGGGCGCCTGTATGCCGGCGGGCAGATGGGGCTATTCGTCTGCGAGCACCCGTCCGGAGAGCCCGAGGACATGTCTTTCGAACGCTTCTCCCGGATCATCGACTACGACATCCAGCACATCCTCTTCACCCGACGGGGAGAGTTGTACGCCTGTTCCTACGGCGCCGGCCTGCTCCGGCTGGACAGCGGGGACGCGGACAGCGACTTCCGCGCCTGGACGGTCAACGAGGGTCTGCTCTCCAATTATGTCTTCTCGGCGATTGAGGACGAAACGGGCAATCTGTGGATAGCCACGCAGGGCGGCCTGAACCGGCTGAATCCCCAGACCGGCAGCCTGATCGGCTTTCCGTACGACCGGCTCGGACAGGCTTTGCGTTTCAATGAAGGCGTCCCTAGGCAACTCCGTGACGGAAGCATCTGCTTCAATACCTCAGCCGGCATCTTTCACTTCAACCCGACGGAAATCTTGAACGACGCCTTCGTCCCGGAGCTGCTCGTGCAGGCCTTCTACGTGTCCGGCATCCGCCGGGATGTGGACGGGTCCGTTCCCCTGCACATCCGCCCCACCGACGGCATCCGCGTGCAGGTGGCTGCCGTGGACCTGACGGCTCCGGAACAGATTCTCTATTCATACAAGCTGGAAGGCGACGGCGGAGACTGGATCCACCTGGGGCACAACGCTTCACTGCACCTCGAGTCGCTGCGCCCGGGGCGCTACACCCTGCGCATCCGATCGACCAACGGCGACGGACTGGCGGTGGACAACGAGCGGACCTTCCCCATCGTGGTCCGCCGCAATGTCCTGCGGTCCGTCTGGTTCAGTCTTGTTATCCTGCTGGGGCTCGCGCTGCCGGTCTTCCTGCTGACACGCAGGCGTCCGCAGCTTGAAGCGCCGGAGGCCGAAAATCCCCTCCTGCGCGGCCTGCACGGCGAAGACCGCCACTTCGTGGAATCCTTCACGGCCTTCCTGCAGGAACATCTGGACGATGGCTCCCTGGACGTGGCGCAGATGTGTGAAGGGATGAATGTCAGCCGTTCCGTGCTTTTCGGACGCTGCCGCACCCTGCTGGACACGACGCCGGTCACCTACCTGCGCCGCCTGCGGCTCGAGCGCGCCCGGGCGCTCATCCGTGAAGGCGGACGGTCGATGACCGACATCTCTTATGCGGTGGGGTTCAACGACCCCCACTATTTCAGCAGAATCTTCAAGAAGGAGTTCGGCCTCTCGCCGAGCCGCTTCAAGCAGCAGCCTGACGCTTAGTCGGCCGCCCGCAGCGTAATCAGCTCTCCCGGCTCGGTGGCGATGTCGTACAGATGCGCCGCCGGGGCGATGAATCCGCGCATGGGCGCCTTCTCGCTGATCATCGGGCGGGAGATCTCCTGCAGGGAGAAGAGCGGGTTGGCGTTGGGGACGGATGCATCGACTTCGCTCAGCGCGGCAGCCGAATCTGCCGTCAACGCGTCATAGGAGCGGATGCGGAGATTGCCGCCGATGGTCGAGCGCAGCTGCGCCTCGACGATGTGACCATCC
>CAJOMY010000094.1 GCA_905235775.1 uncultured Bacteroidales bacterium
AGAAACTAAAAAAGGACGACCGAGGAAGAATCCCGTCAACGAATAAACCAGGGAATCAACTTTGCGAAAAAACAGGGACGAGCATATTGCATATTACATTTTCTTTGTAAAGAAGCAAAGGATATCTAGATTCGTCTATATGAAATGGACGGTAACGCCATAATCTCATCTCTCAAACTGAAGATCTCCCATTCTCAGCTCCGGGACGGGGAGAAAGAGCGTTTACCGGGCCAAATACCGCATCAAAAAGAAATTTCCCTCCGATTACCCGCTGCCGTTCTGAGGTGCGTTTCAAACAGGTTTAAAGCGGACGCACAAGTTTTTCGTGGGTTTTCCGGCCGGAACCGATTATTTCCGGAAATTTTGTATCTTAGCGGATTGATTCAATACGAACCCCAATGCCTACGATCAAGGGAAACATTTCTCAGATTATCGGTCCTGTGGTGGACGTGCACTTTGACCTGAAAGGCCGGCAGGAGATCAAGAACCTCCCCGGCATCCACGATGCCTTGCGCGTGCAGCGTCCGGACGGGCGCGAACTCATCATCGAAGTCCAGCAGCATATCGGCGAAGATACCGTCCGCTGCGTCGCCATGGACTCGACCGACGGCCTCAGGCGCGGACTGGAAGCTGTCTGCCTCGGCACTCCGATCACCATGCCCGTCGGCAGCCAGATCCGCGGCCGCGTGATGAACGTCACCGGGCAGACCATCGACGGTCTCGGAGAGCTGCAGCACGAAGGTGCGCTTCCCATCCACCGGGAGCCCCCGAAATTCGAAGACCTGACCACCTCGCAGGAAGTCCTCTACACGGGCATCAAGGTTATCGATCTGCTGGAGCCCTATCTCAAGGGCGGCAAGATCGGCCTCTTCGGCGGCGCGGGCGTGGGCAAGACCGTGCTGATCAAGGAACTCATCAACAACATCGCCAAGAAACACAACGGATTCTCCGTCTTCGCCGGCGTGGGCGAGCGTACCCGCGAGGGCAATGACCTGCTGCGCGAGATGATCGAATCCGACGTCATCAAATACGGGGACGCCTTCTCCAAATCCATGGAGGAAGGTCACTGGGATCTCTCCAAAGTCGACCGGGCGGCGCTCGAGAAATCGCAGGTCGCGATGGTCTTCGGCCAGATGAACGAGCCGCCGGGAGCGCGCAGCTCCGTGGCCCTGAGCGGCCTGACCCTCGCGGAGTCATTTCGCGACAGCGGCAGTGCCGACGGCCCCAAGGACATCCTCTTCTTCATCGACAACATCTTCCGTTTCACGCAGGCCGGCTCCGAAGTGTCCGCCCTGCTGGGCCGCATGCCCTCCGCCGTGGGCTACCAGCCGACGCTGGCCTCGGAGATGGGCCAGATGCAGGAGCGCATCACCTCGACCAAGAACGGCTCCATCACTTCCGTGCAGGCGGTTTACGTGCCGGCGGACGACCTGACGGATCCGGCCCCGGCCACGACTTTCAGCCACCTCGATGCGACCACGGTCCTCAGCCGCAAGATCGCCACGCTGGGCATCTATCCGGCCGTGGATCCGCTGGCGTCCACATCCCGCATCCTCGACCCGAACATCATCGGACAGGACCACTACGACACCGCCCAGCGCGTGAAGCAGATCCTCCAGAAATACAACGAGCTCCAGGACATCATCGCCATCCTCGGCATGGACGAACTCTCCGAGGAGGACAAGGTCACGGTGAACCGCGCCCGCCGCGTGCAGCGCTTCCTGTCGCAACCGTTCTTCGTGGCGGCGGCCTTCAACGGCTGCCCGGGCGTGATGGTGGAGATCGAAGACACGATCAAGGGATTCAAGATGATCCTCGACGGCGAGGTGGACCATCTTCCCGAGCAAGCCTTCCTGAATGTGGGCACCATCGAAGATGCCATCAGGAAGGGTGAGGCCCTGCTGGCGCAAGCCAGCCAATAAGTATATGGCAGACAAGAAGTTGACCATACGTATCCTCACGCCCGACGGGACCTTGCACGAAGGAACGGCGAGCGCCGTGTTCCTCCCGGGAGCGGTCAGCCCCTTCGAGGTGCTGCCGGACCATGCGCCCATCATTTCCGCGCTGGGCGCGGGGGACATCCGCATAGAGGCGGACGGCCAGGAAACGCGTTTCCCGGTTCGGAACGGCATGGTCAGGGTGCGGAACAACGAAATCACGGTGTGCGCGGAGCTATGATCCGGATGTTGCTCATATCGCTCCTGCTGCTGGCGGATCCTTCACCGGCGTTGCCGGTTCAGGATGACACCCCTGTCATTCTGAGCGCCGGCGAAGAATCTGGCGCCGGCGAGGAGGAGTTCGACGTGTCGGAATACCTCTTCGGTCATGTCGGAGACGCCTACGAATGGCATATCACCACCATTCGGGAGAAAGAAATCGCCATCCCGCTCCCCTGCATCGTAATCGAGGACGGCATCCACGTCTTCACCCTGCACCACGCTGCGGAAAACGGCTACACCCTGAATGCCGACGGCAAGCTGGTCAATGCCCGGACCGGCAAGCGCCCCTTCGACATTTCCATCACCAAGAATGTCATGGGCCTGATCATCGACAGCATCCTGCTGGTCGTTCTGATCCTGCTCTGTGCCCGCTGGTACAAGCGGCACGATGTCCTGAAAGAAAAACCCACCGGCCTGGCGGCCCTGCTGGAGCCTGTGATCGTGATGATCGAGCAGGACGTGATCAAGGATGCCGTAGGGTCCGAGTACAAGCGCTTCTCGCCCTATCTGCTGACGGCCTTCTTCTTCATCCTGTTCAACAACCTGATGGGCATCTTCCCGCTGTTTCCGGGCGGTCTCAACATCACGGGCAACATTGCCGTGACGGGCGTCCTGGCCCTGTTTACCTTCCTGATGGTCAACCTCTTCGGTGACAAGCACTACTGGAAGGACATCCTCTGGCCGGACGTGCCGATCTTCCTGAAAGCCATCCCCATCATGCCGGTCATCGAGATCCTGGGCATGTTCACCAAGCCCTTCTCGCTGATGATCCGGCTCTTCGCCAACATGCTCGCGGGACACATCATGCTCCTGAGCGTGATTGCGCTGATCTTCCTGTCGGCGTCCATGGGACCCGTGCTGAACGGATCAATGACCCTGATTGCCGCGCTCTTCGGCGTCTTCCTGGACTGTCTGGAGCTGCTGGTGGCCTTCCTGCAGGCCTATGTATTCACGATGCTCTCGGCCGTCTTCATCGGCCTGGCGCATGCCCGACCAGAACATGTAACCAACTAAAAATGATATAGTTATGTTAGGTACTCTTCTTCAAGCAGCAGCGCTCGCCAAGCTCGGCGGCGCCATCGGGGCCGGCATCGTGGCCCTCGCGGCCGGATTCGGCATCGGCAAACTCGCCCAGTCCACGATGGAAGCCTCGGCCCGCCAGCCGGAGATTGCCGGCGGCCTGCGCACCACGGCCATCATCATCGGCGCACTTATTGAGGGCGTGTGTCTGTTCGCAGTCCTCGTCTGTCTGCTGGCTGTCCTCCGTTAGTAGTCTATGTCACTGATTACACCGGATTTCGGCCTCCTCTTCTGGATGGTTGTGATCTTCGGAATCGTGTTCTTCGTGCTTGCGAAGTTCGGGTTTCCGGTGATCACGAAGGCTGTCCAGACCCGCTCCGACCATATCGCCGACTCGCTGAAGGCCGCTGACGAGGCCCAGGCGCGCCTGTCAAATCTGGCGCAGGAGCAGGCCCGGATGATTGAGGAAGCCCGCCTGGAGCAGAGCCGCATCCTCAAGGAGGCGTCCGAGTCGCGCGAGCGCATCATCGCGCATGCCCAGGAGGACGCTGCCGCCGAAGCGGCCAAGCTGCTCGACCATGCCCGGGTGGAGATTGCCGCGGAGCGTGAGAGCGCCATCCGCGACATCCGCCGCCAGGTGGCGATGATCTCGGTGGAAGTGGCGGAAAAGATCGTACGCAAGGACCTCGGCGGCGAAGCTGACCAGCTCGCCCTGCTCGACCGTATGGTCGACGAGGCCGAACAGGCCCGGAAGCCCAACTGACGGATGCGATGAATACGGGAATCATCTCCTCTCGGTATGCCACCGCCTTGCTCCGCTACACGCAGGAGACGGGCGGCGGGGAGCGTGTGTGCACCCAGGTGCGCCGCCTGCTTGAGCATCCCGGGGAGCGTCCCGGCCCGCTCGAGCCCGAACTGGAGCGGCTTGTCCGCCTGCTGGTCAAGAACGGCCGCCTGGAGGACGTGCGTTTCGTTTTCCGCTCTTTCATCGCGATGTATTATCACTCCCGCGGCATCGAGCTGGCCCGCCTGACCACCGTCGTGCCCGCGGAGGATCTGGAGCACAGGCTCCGGTCGCTGCTGGAAAAGCAGTTTGGCTGCGAAGTGCTCATCGAGGCTTCCGTCGATCCCGACCTGCTCGGTGGCTTCACGCTCGAAGTAGGCGACTATCTGCTCGATGCGAGCGTACGTCGCCAGATCGAGACCATCCGCCGCCAGTTTGTCATTTCCAACAACAGAATCGTATAGGTTTTCCATTTATGGCGCAGAATACCATCAAGGCGAGTGAAATCTCCGACCTCCTGCTGGAGCAGCTCCGGGGGATCGACAACTCGCTCCAATACGAAGAGATCGGCCACGTACTGACCGTCAGCGACGGTGTGGCGCGCATCTACGGCCTTTCCGGGGCTGAAGCCGGTGAACTTCTCGAATTCGACTGCGGCGTGAAAGGCGTCGTGATGAACCTCGAAGAGGACAATGTCGGAGCCGTCCTGCTCGGCCCCACCGATCTGGTGGGCGAGGGGATGAACGTCCGCCGGCTGGGCCGCATCGCGGGCATCCCCGTGGGTGAGGGGCTCGTGGGCCGCGTGGTCAATCCGATCGGCGAGCCGCTGGACGGCCTGGGCGCCGTGAAGGGCGAGACCGTGCGGATGCCGCTGGAGCGCAAGGCGCCCGGAGTCATTTTCCGCGAACCCGTCACCGAGCCGCTCCAGACGGGCCTGAAGGCTATTGACGCGATGATTCCGATCGGCCGCGGGCAGCGTGAGCTGATCATCGGCGACCGGCAGACCGGCAAGACGGCCATCGCCATCGACACGATCATCAACCAGCGCACCGGGTTCCTCAAGGGAAAACCCGTATATTGCATCTACGTGGCCGTGGGCCAGAAGGGCTCCACCGTGGCATCCATTGTCCAGACCCTCCGCGCCCAGGGGGCGATGGACTACACGGTCGTGGTGGCCGCCACGGCGGCCGATCCGGCTGCGCTGCAGTATTATGCGCCGTTTGCCGGCGCGGCCATCGGAGAATATTTCCGGGACACCGGCCGGCATGCGCTGGTGGTCTATGACGACCTGTCCAAGCAGGCCGTCGCCTACCGCGAGGTGTCGCTGATCCTGCGCCGCCCCTCCGGGCGCGAGGCCTATCCGGGCGACGTCTTCTACCTGCACTCCCGCCTGCTGGAGCGCGCTGCCAAGATCATCAGCCAGCAGGAGGTGGCCGAGCAGATGAACGACCTCCCGGAATGCCTGCAGGGCAAGGTGAAGGCCGGCGGCTCGCTGACGGCCCTCCCGATCATCGAGACGCAGGCCGGCGACGTGTCCGCCTATATCCCGACCAACGTGATTTCCATCACCGACGGGCAGATTTACCTCGAATCTTCGCTTTTCAACGCCGGTTTCCGCCCGGCCATCAACGTGGGCATCTCGGTGTCCCGCGTGGGCGGCAGCGCCCAGGTGAAGTCGATGAAGAAGGTGGCCGGCTCGCTGAAGATCGACCAGGCGCAGTACAACGAGCTGGAGGCTTTCTCGAAGTTCTCGTCCGATATGGACAAGGTCACGGCGATGACCCTCGACAAGGGTCGCAAGAACAACCAGCTGCTGATCCAGCCGCAGTACAGTCCCATGCCCGTGGGCGAGCAGGTGGCCATCCTCTATTGCGGCACGCACGCGCTGATGGCCGATCTGCGCATCGATCAGGTGATCAGGTTCCAGAACCTGTTCCTCGACCGCATGCGTGCCTCGCACCCGGATATCCTGGAAGCGCTGGGTGCCGGCCGGATGCCGGATGACGCGCCGGAGGTCATCGAGCAGGAGGCGGCGGATGTGTGCCGCCTATTGACGCAGAAAGCATAAGGTAGCAGGGCGGTGGCATCACTTCGGGAGATCAAAGACCGGATCAATTCGGTCCGCAGTACGCTGAAGATCACTTCGGCGATGAAACTCGTCGCTTCCGCCAAGCTCCGCAAGGCGCAAAAGGCCATCGAAGGAATGCGGCCGTATGAGCGCACCCTCGCGGAAATTCTTGCCGCTGTCGGCGAGGACAAGTTCTTCCAGCTGTTCGATGATGTGGCGGAAATTGAATTCCTGCTTCAGCTGGGAAAGGGTGCGGGAGCTGTTGAGAACGTCCTTGGGTGCCTGCCCCTTCGCCGGAATGTCCGAGAGTGTGTCCTCGTAGTTGTTTGGATAGGGGCGGTAGAGGATGATGCTGTCCTGGCCGTTGGACCAGACGGCGACCGGCGCCCCCTTGGCGTTCATGTAGCTCTTGAGCTGCTCGATGCCATCCTTGCGCTTCGGCTTTTTGCACTCAATGATAATCTTCGGCGTGTCTTTGACGTCGCTGGTATAGACGATGATGTCGGCCGCCTTCGTCCCGACCTCCGTCCCGAAACTGACGGGAACTTCAAGGCCGATTTCGTCCTTGGAATAACGGTACTGGTGGATCAGTTTGTAAACCCACAGTTGGCGGACGATTTCCTCTGGATTTGCCTTGCCTCCGTCCACATAGACTTGTAGTTCCTCGGTGCCGGAAACGAACGGTACGAAACTTTTGAGGTAGTACTTCGTCTTCCCGGCATCTTTTCCAGACGCAACCGCTTTCGGATATATGCTGAGGATCTTCTCGATCGGCTTGCCGAGACCGTCGAACTCCGAAAGTTGGTATTGGGTGTTCGGATCCTTGAAGATTGCGTCGATTACTTCTTTGGTCGTCATTCTTATTGTCTCCTTGTATCACTGGTTCAAATTCTCTGCATGATCGACGGGATGAACGTCACGTCCATCTTGGTGACGGCACAGTAGTACCGATAGAGATCGAAAGTG
>CAJOMY010000095.1 GCA_905235775.1 uncultured Bacteroidales bacterium
GATGCCGGCCTGGGCGGCGACGAGCTCACTGCCATGGCAGAAACCGGCGTCCGCGGCGAGCGGAGCGGTGCTGAAGGTGGAAATGAAAATGTCGCGCGGGCGGATGTCCGGGTCGGCGAGGATGCCGTAAGGGCGCTGGACAAGCCAGGGCCACAGGCCGCTCTGGAGCAACGCCTCGCGGACCTGCGCGGCGTCGAGCCTGGTGGCGTCCTTGACTCCGAAATCGACGCTCTTCCGCTGGCCGTCAGACTCGATGAGGATGGCCAGCAGCTTGCGCTTCTCTCCTCTGACGATCTCCTTGACCGTACCGCTCACCGGCGAGGTCAGGAGGATGTCAGCGTTCTTTTTGTCTGCCGCGACGGGGGAGCCGCAGAGCACGGGATCCCCCTCCTTGACGAGAAGTCTCGGCAGGAAACCCTTGAAGTCCGTCGGTTGGACGGCCACAATGCCCGGCGCTATCGTCTTTGAGACACGGAGTTCCGCTTCTCCCGCGAGCGGGATGTTCAGACCCCTTTTCAAAACGAAAGTTTGTGACATGAAATATAACGTTATAAGTTTTCGCAATTCGCGACGCGAAGATACCACTTTTTTTTGTATTTTCGTGCCGCTATGAACGAGAAAATGAACACGATTCTGGAAGATTTGAACGAGGAGCAGAAAAGAGCCGTCTGCAGCGTGGACGGACCGGTGCTGATCGTGGCGGGGGCGGGGTCCGGCAAAACCCGCGTATTGACCAGCCGGGTGGCGTATATACTGGCTTTGCAGGAAGATGCGCGCATCCTGGCCCTGACTTTTACGAAGAAAGCTGCCGGCGAGATGAAGGCGCGGATCGCGGCCATGGTGGGGGACAGGAGCGTGCGTCGCGTGGTGATGGGCACCTTCCATGCCGTGTTCGTGCGCTTCCTGCGCGAATACGCGGAGTCGCTGGGCTATCCGCAGAACTTCACCATCTACGACACCTCCGATTCGCAGAGCGCCGTCAAGGCCTGCCTCAAGGAGATGGGCCTGGACGACAAGATATACAAGCCGCGCGAAGTGCTCTCGCGCATTTCGATGGCGAAGAACAACCTGATCACCGTCACGGCCTACCAGGCCAGCCAGGAGCTCCAGACGCAGGACTACCATGCCAAGCGCCCGCGCCTGGGGGAAGTGTACCAGCGCTACCAGGAGCGGCTCAAGCTGAGCGGGGTGATGGATTTCGACGACATCCTGCTCAACATGAACTTCCTGCTGCGGGACAACCCGGCGGCCCTCGAGGCGATTGCCGGGCGCTTCTCGCACATCATGGTGGACGAGTACCAGGACACCAACCAGGCGCAGTACCTGATCCTGCGGAAGCTCGCGCAGTTCCGGCGCAACATCTGCGTGGTGGGCGACGACAGCCAGTCGATCTACGCTTTCCGCGGCGCGCGCATCGAGAACATCCTCAATTTCCGGAAGGACTATCCGGAATGCAAGCTGTTCCGCCTGGAGCGGAACTACCGTTCCACGCAGGTTATCGTGGATGCCGCCAATTCCCTGATCGCCCACAACGAAGGGCGCATCCCCAAGGAATGCTACGCCGTGGGGGAGGACGGCGAACCAATCCGCCTGCTGAAGGCCTATACCGAGACCGAGGAGGCCGTGATGATCGTCTCCGAGATCCAGGACCGGATGCGGACGGCGCGGGCGCAGTATCAGGATTTCGCCATCCTGTACCGGACCAACGCCCAGTCCCGTGCGCTGGAGGAACAGCTCCGCCGGCGCAATATTCCTTATATGATTTATTCGGGCAACTCCTTCTTCGACCGGGCGGAAGTGAAGGACATGATGGCCTATTTCAAGCTGGTGGTCAACCCGCGCGACGACGAGTCGTTCCGGCGCGTGGTCAACAAGCCCGCCCGCGGCATCGGCGACAAGGCGCTGGAGGCCGTCGAAGCCGTGGCGCACCAGCAGGGCTGCCCGCTGCTCGAAGCGGCCCGGGAGGTCCCGAAGGTGAAGCCGTTCTGCGAGTTGATTCTCCGGCTCTCCGCGCTCGTCCCGACGACGGACGCCTGGGAACTGGCGAAGCGCATTGCCGACGAGAGCACGCTGTACGCCTTCTACAAGCAGGACACTTCCATCGAGGGCCTGTCCCGCGTGGCCAATCTGGACGAACTCATCAACAGCGTGGCGCAGTTCGTCGAGGAGCGCAGGGAGGAGGCCGAAGATTATGAGGCGGAAGGGGGAGAGGTCGGCGTCTTTACCCTGGACGACTTCCTGGAGAACGTCTCCCTGCTGAGCAACGTGGACGTGACCGACGACGAAGACACCAACAACAAGGTGGCGCTGATGACGGCACATTCCTCCAAGGGCCTCGAGTTTCCATACGTGTTCGTGGCAGGCATGGAGGAAAATCTCTTCCCGAGTTCGTCGATGCTGGCGGGCCGGCAGGAGATCGAGGAGGAGCGGCGGCTGTTCTATGTGGCCGTGACGCGTGCCAAAAAGGCGGTTCGCCTGTCCTTTGCCGGGACGCGCATGCGCAACGGCAGGCATGAGTCCAATGCGCCGTCGCGCTTCCTCAAGGAAATAGATCCGCGCTACATCGAGAATCCGCTGGAGCCCGAGGACTTCGACAATTCGGGCGTCACGCACGAGTGGGGCGGTTTCGGCTCCCGCTTCACCGGAGGCCGCCTGGACCGGTTCGGCGTGGGGGGAGGCAACCGGATCGGAAATGGAACCGCCCGCGGGGCAGCAGGATTGCCTCAGGATAGGTTTGGACTGCGTCCTCATCCCTCCCAAGCTTGCGCTTGGGCCCCTCCCGTTCACGAAGCCACGGGCGGCTACGCCTCCCGGAGGCAATCTGCTGTCCCTGCTTCGGGCAGTTCCGGCAGGCCTGGCACGGGTGCGTGGGCGCCGCAAGCGAAGCGGCCTGCGGCCATCCCCCTTGAGGGGGCGCAGGGGGTGATGACAGCAACGCCAGCGTTTGCTGGCGTGCCGATGACGGAACTGCGGGAAGGTCAGCGCATAGAACACAACCGTTTCGGCCCCGGGACCATCCTCGAACTCTCCGGCCGGGCTCCGGAGATGAAGGCCAGGATCCGCTTCGACGCCTACGGCGAGAAACTCCTGCTGCTGAAGTATGCCAAAATCCGTTTACTCGAAAAGTAAGCGTTCGGCGAATACCTGATGATCGTCCACCCGTCCTTCGATGATGTGGGCGCCGTCGGCGTCCGTGATGTGCCAGAGTTCCACGGTCTCCCCGGGACGGGCCTCGCGGTTGAAGTTGATAGTCAAATCCTTGACCATCTTGGTGTTGACCAATTCTTCAGGCAGGGCATCCATCGCCCAGACCGTGTACTTGACGTTGTTGGCGTGCTGGTTGTAATCCACGTCCGAATAGAGGACCCGGTGCGTTCCGATCAGCGTCAGGTCCGCTCCACGCGGCACTGCCACCTTGCCGGCTTGCGCTTCGATGGCGGAATCCGGGCTCTGTGGATCCAGGGATACGATGTCCCCCAGGAAATCCGCCCGGACAACGCGGCGTTCCGCGATGTTCATCACCACCCACGAACTGGTGGAATTGACGGCCGGTTCCCCGTCTGCCCCGAGGATTTGGTAGTCGCGCAGGAAGAAGAGTCCCTGCAAGCCCTTGTGCCAGGTCAGGATCCGGCAAGGTTCCTTGTGCATCACGGGGCGTTCGAAACGGACGTGCTGCCGGGCCAGCACCCAGGTGCAGCCGTACGGGCCGAGGACGTCGTCGCCGAAAGCGAGCTTGTCGGCCCCGAACACGGCCATGTGCTGGGCCAGGTCCAGGAAGGCGGCAGGGCGCAGGATCTTCCGGCGGTCCACCTGGTAGCAGGCCGCCACGAAATCTTCACAGAACTTATCTTCGAAATACTTGTCAGTCATTGCAGATGGGATTGGTGTCGAGCGCGGTCCTGATCACTTCCAGACCCGGACAGTTCCCGGTCAGGTACTCCTGCAGGAGATCCTGCGTGTACTGCTCGCTCTGGTAGTGGCCCAGTTCGCCGAGGAGCACGCCGCCGTTCTCAAAATAATCATGGTAATGGAATTCGCCGCTGAGGAAACAGTCTGCGCCGGCGCGGATGGCGTCGCGCAACAGGAAGGCGCCGGCCCCGCCGCAAAGCGCCACGCGGCGGATTTCCCGGCCGTCGAGGGCGGAATGCCGCAGGCACTGCACGCCGAAAACCTCCTTCACGCGGGCGAGAAAATCCACATCGCGCAGGGCCTGCGGCAGTTCTCCGACCAGACCGGCGCCGCCCGTGCCGTCTTCCCGCGCCTGCAGCCACCGCAGGTCTCTGAGGCCGAGTCTCCCGGCAATTGTGTGATTCACGCCACCGGGGGCATTGTCCAGGCTCGTGTGGGCGGAATAGATGGAGACCCCGGCGGCGAGCGCTTTCACGACACAGCGCTGCTGGTAAGTGGCGTCCGAAACCTGCCGGAGGGCCTTGAAAATCAGCGGGTGATGCGACACGATCAGTTCACACTTTTTCGCAATGGCTTCATCGACAATTGCTTCCGTCACGTCCAAACAGACCAGGATGCGGCGGACCTCAGATTCCGGAAAACCCACCTGCAGCCCGCTGTTGTCCCATTCGTCCTGCAGCCGCGGCGGTGCCAGCCGCTCCAAGGTATCGATGATGTATTGGATTCTCATAATCGGCGCGAAGATACGCATTTATTTTCGATTTCCGTACCCGGAACCAGTATGGCGAGCGGTCTCCTCGGCGATGGTCTCTTCGCTGTCCCTCATGGCATCGAGGGTCTTCTGCAACACCTCGTCCAGGGTCCAGCCGAGCATCTCCGCTCCCTGCTCGATTACCTCGCGGGAGCAGCCGGCGGCGAAGGTCTTGACCTTGTACTTCTTCTTGAGCGACTTCAGCTCCATGTCCTGGACGCTCTTCGAGGGGCGCATCAGCGCCTCCACCGTCAGGGCGTGACGAAGGTGAAACGGATCCTTGTTGTATTTCCTGAGCAGCTCGACGGCCGCCTCCCTGGTGATGTGGCTTTCCATGTTTCTTTGAACGATACAGATTACGCAAAAGTAGTCAATTTTCGTGAGAGAAGGAAGCGGAGATTGCGACGGAATCGATGTGCCACCTGCAGCGCAATGAAATGTGCCTGGCGGAGGAAGAAAAAGTTTGTCTTTGAAAGCAGTATTTCGACCTTTTGCGTGTTTTAATAGTAAAGACGAAGACAAAAGATGAAAAGCATTTTTTGATTGCATGCTTGGGTGATAACGGAGAGTGGTTCTATGCTGTAAAGGATAATTTTTATGAAGAAGTTGGCATTTCATTGAATTGGCTGGTCTGGTTGTGCATCCCATCATTGATAGCAGGCGTATTCACAGCCATTTATGCCTATCAAAATTTTGACGATGTGGTCTCCCGCAGATTCCTGTATCGCAACAGTGCCGCGTCTGTTTTCGAATATGAGTGGAAATACACCATCAACAGATTTCTCGCGGGCTTTATTGCATTTTACGGGCTGGCATTGCAGGTATTTGTCTTTGTAGTATTGTCTAGAATGGCTTGAAATAATTATCCAAATCAGATAATCTGATTTGGATAATTGCTTGTAAGGCGCTATTTTTGTGGAAAATTTAGCGTATGGTGAATCCTTTTTATTTGACCGGGATCATTCCGGAGGAATATTTTTGCGACCGGGAAGCGGAGACCAGGCGTATGATTTCCACGTTGTTGAACGGGGAGAACGTGCTGCTGTCTTCGGCGAGAAGAATCGGTAAGACGCAACTTATCAGGCACGTCTTTGCAAGTCCGGAGATCAGGGACAATTATTATTGTTTCTATATTGACATCTTTGCCACGTCCAGCATCCAGGAGCTTGCCTACTTTATGGGGAAGGCCATCTATGCAAGCATTGTCCCCGGGGACAAGCGCCTGGTCGGCTCGGTGGTCAGCACGATCAAATCGCTTGCGGGAGCCTTCAGTCTCGACCCTGTTACCGGGCAGCCCAAGTTCTCCCTGGAATTGGGAAACATCCATTCTCCGGTCCTAACGCTTGAGGAGATTTTTGCTTATCTCGAGCAGGCGGACAAGCCTTGTATCTTCGCCATCGATGAGTTTCAGCAGATTGCCCGCTATCAGGAGGACAATGTGGAAGCCTTGCTGCGCACGCATATTCAAAAAATGAACAATTGCCGGTTTATCTTTGCCGGAAGCGAACGGGAACTGTTGGAGCAGATGTTTCTGTCCTATGCAAAACCCTTCTACAATAGTGCGCAGCCGCTGTTTTTGGACAAAATTGACAAGGTGAAATACATAAAGTTCGTGGAGAAGAATTTCGAGGCGGGAGGGCTGTCGGCAAACGAGGAAGCTATCCACTACTGCTATGATATTCTGGAGGGGAATACCTATTGTGTCCAGAAAGTGTTTCACACCCTGTTCGCAGACAGAAAGGATGCCCTGACGCCGGAAGACATCGATGACGTGCTGAGCAGTATTCTGGAGGAGAACAGCCATAGCTATCAGGATGTTATGTCCAAACTTACACTTCCGCAGCGTCAGCTGATGATAGCGGTTGCCCAATGCGGGAGAGCGGTACACCCTACATCGGGGGCGTTCGTCCGGCACCACGGTCTGGTCTCTCCCAGCTCTGCCCAGAAGGCTTTGAATGCGCTTTTGGACAAGCAGTACCTTACGTATCAGCTCGAAGGTGATGTCAAAGAATATAAGGTTGCAGACAAATTCCTGGAACGCTGGCTTGTCCGAACCTATTGAGAAACTACTGATTTTTGTCCAGGATGAAGATGAGGTCTATAATTAAGCTTTAGATGATAATAAAAGTAGCACTACACTCACGAGGCCAGGACCTTTTTTCGGAAGTCGCTGATTTTCAGGCTTGCGGGGATGGTCTCGCCAAGGAGTTTGTAGTATGCTTTGACCTTTTTGTTAGGGGTTTCTACAAGGATTTCTCCA
>CAJOMY010000096.1 GCA_905235775.1 uncultured Bacteroidales bacterium
AGGGAGTATCCAGTTCAAGGGAGACACGATCTATACAAAGCCCAGCGGGCTCTTCTGTCTTTTCTCATACAAGTTCTGACTTACTCGTTAATTAGCGGGTGGAATAACCCTTTAATCCAATGCATGAACATAAAATCCGGTGTGAGCGCCGGATTTTTTGTATATTTGCTTCTTGTATGAATCTGAAGAGTCTCGCAAAGGATACGGCGCTCTATGGGCTGGTGAGCATTGTCGGCAGGTTCCTGAACTACCTGCTGGTGCCGGTCCACACCTACTACATCCCCGCGGAGAGCGGCGGATACGGCGTGGTGTCCAACCTCTATGCCTACACGGCGCTGTTCCTGGCACTGCTGACCTTCGGCATGGAGACGACCCTGTTCCGCTTCGCCAACAAACCGGGCACGGACGACCGCATGGTCTACAGCAATGCCCTGCGGATGGTAGGCGGCGTGGGGCTGGGATTCCTCGCGCTGGTATTCCTGCTGCTGACGCCGGTCTCCGGCGCCATGGGCTACGCGGCGCATCCCGAGTACATCGGCATGTTCGCGCTGATCACGGTCCAGGACGCCTTCCAGGCCATCATGTTCAGCCGCCTGCGGCAGCAACGCCGCCCGATCCGTTTCGTGGCGCTGAAATTTGCCTTCATCATCCCGAGTATCCTGCTGAACCTCTTCATCTTCCTGGTAATGCCGAAGATAGCTGCGTTGCACGATACTTTCGTGTACTTCAATTATGGCGTGGGCCTGATCTTCGTGGCGAACCTCGTCTGTACGACGCTGGTCTCGCTGCTTTTCATCCCGGAAATGAAAGGGATCGCCTACGGCTTCGACAAGGCGCTCGCGAAGCAGATGCTCACCTACTCCTGGCCGCTCCTGCTGCTCAGCCTGGTGGGCGTGCTCAACCAGGTGGCGGACAAGATTCTGCTGCCCTACCTGATGCCCGGGGAGGACGGCATGGTGCAGTTGGGCATCTACGGGGCATGCGTCAAGATCGCGATGATCATGTCGCTGCTCACGCAGGCCTTCCGCTATGCCTACGAGCCCATAGTCTTCGCGGACAACAGGGACAAGAATAACCCGGCCACGCTGGCTGACGGGACCAAATACTTCGTCATCTTTACCCTGCTCGCCTTCCTGGCGGTGGTCTTCTACATGCCGCTGCTGCAGCATTTCATCGGCGCCGGCTATCGGGAGGGTATCGGCGTCATTCCCGTCGTGATGATGGCGGAGATCTTCATGGGCGTGTATTTCAACCTGTCCTTCTGGTACAAGCTCACCGACCAGAACTGGTGGGGCGCCATCATCAGTGCCATCGGCGTGGCCGTGATGATCGGCATCAATGTGGCGTTCGTGCCGAAGATCGGCTACTGGGCCTGCGCCTGGGGCGGATTCGCCGGCTACGGCACCTCGATGCTGGTCAGCTATTTCCTCGGGCAGAAGAAATATCCCATCCCCTATGACCTGAAGGCCATCGGGAAGTTCGTCCTGCTCGCGGGCGCGATGTTTGCGGTCTGCCGGTACTGCCTGCACGCGCTGCCCGACTGGGTGCAGATGTCCGCCGGCACGGTGCTGCTGGCCCTTTACGGCCTGCTGGCCTGGAAAGAAATCAAATCATCAAAGATATGAAACGTATTTTAACCCTCACCCTCTGCTGCCTCGGCGCCGTCGCGCTGCTCTCTTCCTGCGGCAACAATGCCGCCAAGAAGGCTGCGCAGGACGCGGAGAAGGCCGCCGCCGACTCCGTCGCGGCAGCGGAACAAACCCAACGTACCATGGAGAAAATCGCCCAGTTGCCGGATGAACCGGTCTTTGACATCATCACTTCGATGGGTGTCATCAAGGTCAAGCTCTACGCCAAGACGCCCAAACACCGGGAGAACTTTGCCAAGCTCGCCCTCGAAAAATACTTCGACGGCATGCTCTTCCACCGCGTGATCAACGGCTTCATGATCCAGGGCGGCGACCCGCTGACCAAGGATGCCGCCAACAAGTCGCGCTTCGGCACCGGCGGCCCGGACTACACCGTGCCCGCCGAATTCGTGCCTGAGTACCGCCACAAGAAGGGCGCCCTCGCGGCGGCCCGCCGCGGCGATGCCGTGAATCCTTACAAGGAGTCCTCCGGTTCGCAGTTCTATCTGGTCCAGGATGAGCGCGCCTGCTCCGCCCTGGACGGAGACTACACCGTGTTCGGACAGACCGTCGAGGGGCTCGACGTGATCGACAAGATTGCGTCCGTGCAGACCGACGCCCGCGACTGCCCGGTGCAGGATGTGAAAATTATCACGGTCAAGCTCGCCGAATAAGGCGAATTGGCACAGATGTTGCTATTCAAATGATCGAATAGTTTTTTCATAGGTTTAATTTTAGGTTAGAATTGCTCGGGGGCCCCGCTGGGAAGCGGGACCCTCACTTTTTTTCGGCGAAAATGATGGAAATATAGTCGGGATGAATTATTTTTGTGTGTTGTAACAAGCGAAATAACCACAGTTTATGGAAAAGGTGACCGTGCTTCCTGCCGAAAAGTTGATCAATGGCTGGATCGATCCGAAATATCTCCCCGAGGGGAAGGATAAGTACTACATTCGCAACAAGCAGGTCCGCAAGCCGCGCGGCGGGTGGCGTCACTTGACCAGCGACGAGATCGAGCGCCTGGTCAAGAACGACAATACGGCCGCCAGCTGGGATGCCATCTGGGTCACGGACGAGTTCCATCCGCAGGCGGTCAAGAACAACAAGTTCTTCGGTACGGTCCGCATCGGGCGCATCTCCGACAACGGTCTCCAGTTCCACGACCTGCGCCTGCCCATCGGCATTTCCAATTCCTCGATCCACTCCTGCGACATCGGCGACGACTGCGCCGTGCACAATGTGCACTATCTCTCCCACTATATCATCGGCAACCGCTGCATGCTCTTCAACATCGAGGAGATGTGCACCACGGACCACTCCAAATTCGGCAACGGCGTCATCAAGGACGGCGAGCCGGAGGAGGTCCGCGTCAAGATCGAGGTCATGAACGAGACCGGCTGCCGGGCGGTGTATCCTTTCGACGGCATGACGACGGCCGATGCCTACATGTGGGCCAAATACATTGACGACGAGCCCCTGCAGCAACGGCTCCGCGAAATGACCCAGGCGTCCGTGGACAGCCACCGCGGCTACTACGGCACCGTGGGCGAGGGCTGCGTGATCAAGAATTCCTCCATCATCAAGGATGCCAGGATCGGCGCCGCCTGCTATATCAAGGGCGCCAGCAAGCTGAAGAACATCACCATCAATTCCTCCGACAAGGAACCGTCGCAGATCGGCGAAAACGTCATTCTGGTCAACGGCATCATGGGCTACGGCAGCCGGGTTTTCTATTCCTGCACGGCAATCCGCTTCGTGATCGGCAACAACAGCGCCCTCAAGTTCGGGGCGCGCCTGATCAACTCCGTGCTCGGCGACAACTCCACGATCTCCTGCTGCGAGGTGCTCCACAACCTCATCTTCCCGGCGCACGAGCAGCATCACAACAACTCCTTCCTCATCGCCGCCTGCGTGAAGGGGCAGAGCAACATGGCCGCCGGTGCGACCATCGGCTCCAACCACAACAGCCGCACCAACGACAACGAGGTGGAGGCCGGACGTGGTTTCTGGCCCGGCCTGTGCACCAGCATCAAGCATTCCTGCAAGTTCGCCAGCTACACCCTGCTCGCCAAGGCGGACTATCCCGCCGAACTGAACATCCCGCTGCCGTTCTCGCTGCTGAGCAACAACGCCAAGGACGACCGCCTCGAGGTGGCGCCGGCCTATTGGTGGAGCCACAACATGTATGCGCTGGCGCGCAACAACTGGAAATACAAGACCCGTGACAAGCGGATCACGAAGACCCAGAACATAGAATTCGATACTTTCGCCCCCGACAGCATGGAAGAGGTCATCCAGGCCCGCGAACTGCTGGAGCGCTGGACCGGCCAGGCATGGTATCGGCAAGAGAATAAATCCTTCGACTCCCTCAAGGACGAGCAACTGCGGGCTAAGGGCCGCGAGCTGCTCAACGGAGACTCCAAGACAGCAGACGCGCTCGAGGTGTTCGGTGAAAACATGGAAAAGAGCAAGAGAAGCGTCCTCATCAGGAGGCCCTGGAGAGCCTATCACGCATACGGCGACATGCTGGTGCATTACGCCGTGATGAATGCGATGGACTACATCGAGGCCAATCCGGGAGAGACGCTTAGCTCCCTGTCGACATTCCTCAAGAGCCGTCGTCAGCGCGAGTGGGTCAACCTGGGAGGCCAGCTGATGACGGCGACCGAGTTCGACCGCATCCGCGCCGACATCCGGAGCGGCAAGCTGACTTCCTGGAAAGACATTCACAAACGGTACAATGACATCTGGAGACGCTACCCCGTTGACAAACTCCGCCACGCCTATCTCTCGCTATGCGCCCTGCTCGGAGTCGACCAGATGGACGCAGCCGCATGGCAATGGGCGATCGGTGAGGAGGTCCGCATCCAGCGCTTTATCTGCGATGCGGTGTACGAATCCCGCAAGAAGGACCACGACAACCCCTTCCGGCAGGCTACATACCGCAATGCCGCGGAGATGACCGCCGCCATCGGGACCCTGGACGACAACAGTTTCGTCCGGCAGATCCGTTCGGAGACCGAAGTCAACCTCAAGCGCCTTGAAGAGCTGCGTTTACGTATCTAAAACCATTGATTATGAATCTGAAAGACAGCAAATATGCCCAGTACTACCTGGTGCAGGAAATGATGGGCACCGTCCCGACGGTAGCCAAGTTTGATCCCGATTGTTCCCGATTCGTCGCGGACTCCGTGCGCAAGACCGGCCGCATCTTCTTCTCCGGCGAGGGTTCTTCCCGCCTGTTCCCGGCCAAGAACTGCCGCCGCGTAGCCCTGACCTGGGGCCTGGCCACCGAGGTCCAGAACGACGGTTCCCATCAGGCCGCCGACTACGACTTGAGCCGTTTCACCGTCCTGATCGACTCCAACTCCGGCCGCACCAAGGAAGCTCTCCTGCTCGCCAGGAAGCTGCAGGCTGAAGGCCACCAGGACTGCTTCGCGCTGAGCGCCAACCCCGACACCCCGATCCGTCAGGCCTGCACGGACGGCCACGTGCTCGGCTGCGGGTGGGAAGAGGCCGTCGCCGCCACCAAGAGTGTGGCGGAGCAGGCGCTCTTCTGCGAGTCCATCTTCTGGAACCTCGCGGGCAAGGACATGAAGGCCGCCCTGAAAGGCCTTCCCGAGAAGCTCGAACAGGCGATGACCCGGCCCGTCCCCGCGGAGATCGTGGAATGGGTGAAAGGCGCCCACACCATTTATTTCGGCGGCTACAACGACGGCGTGGCCGAGGAGCTGACGCTCAAGACCAACGAGATCACCCGTCGCAAGAGCGACTTCCTGGAGGGAACCTATGCCGTCCACGGCATCGAGGAAGTGATGCAGGAAGGCGACATCGTGTTCCTGGTGGACCCGATCGAGAGCGAGTACGACAAGTTCCTGGGCGTCTTCAAGGGTGCCGGCGTGCACGTGGTGGCCATCAGCACGAAGCAGACGCCGTTCGAGCGGACCATCGTCGTGCCGGATGCCGGTGCGCTGCAGCCCTATGTCTATCTCTGCGCCGGATGGAACATCCTCGTGGAGGTCGGCATCAGCGACGGCATCAACCTCGACAAGCCCGAGCGCGCCCGCAAGGTCGGCAACGAGATGTAATCCCATGGTCGCCGTATGCGGTTCCTGACAAACCCTTCAAACGACCCCTGGTACAATATGTCGTTCGACGAGTACTGCCTGGAGCAGTATCCGTCGGACGATAGTTTCTTCTATCTGTGGCGCAACCGTCCGTCCGTCATCATCGGGCTCAACCAGAACGCTTACAGCGAGGTGAATCTCGGCTATCTGGAGGCCAACGACATCCGCCTGGCGAGGCGGGCGACGGGCGGCGGCGCCGTCTATCATGATCTGCAGAATCTCAACTATACCATCATCGGAAGGGATGTGTCACCCGATCCGGTGGTGGCGGCTTTGCAGAAACTGGGGGTCCCGGCGGAGCTGACCGGCCGCAACGACATCTTCGTGTACGGCCGCAAGGTCTCCGGTTATGCCCGGCGTCTGGGCCGGGACCGCCAGATCATCCACGGGACGCTGATGTATGATGTGGATCTGGACACGCTCGCCCGGGTGCTGGATGTGCCCGGTTCCAAGATGGCCGCCAAGGGTGTCACTTCCGTGCGCAGCCGTGTGGCCAACCTCAAGGACTACCTCCCGCAGTATCCCACGCTGGACGCTCTGCAGGCGGCCCTGCAGGAGATCCTGGCGGCGGGCGATGGCGAACTGCCGTTCGGTATGGACCGGCGTGCCGCCGTGCAGCGCCTCTCAGATGAGAAATTTTCTACCTGGGATTGGATTTATGGCCAGTCCCGGCAGGCGGACATCGTGCGCTGCGCCCGACTCGCCTGCGGTACGGTCGAGGTCCGGTTGTGCCTGGACCGCGGCATCCTGACTTCCGTCAACTTCTGCGGCGACTTTCTCGGCGACCTGCCCGCCGCCGGCCTCGCCGGGCGCCTCGTCGGCGTCCGCTTCGAGCGCTCTGCCCTGCGTGAAGCCCTGGTTCCCAATCCTTCCGGGCTTGACCCGGAATCTCCATCCGCTGCGGCCCCCGTCTCCGCCTACTTCTCCGGCGTCAGCCCCGAAGCCTTGCTCGACCTCTTTTTCCGCTGCTGATAATCTGCAACTTACAAAACAACTCCGGGCAAATCTGCCCGGAGTTGTTTTGCAGGTGATTGATAATCAATAGCGGGACCCTTACTTGCTTCCTGTTTTCCGCACTTTTTCGGTTCTCGTCTGAAAATCGGCCATACAGCATGGTGAGAGGCTGATCGTTTTCTCAATTTGGGTGTCCCGCGACAAAT
>CAJOMY010000097.1 GCA_905235775.1 uncultured Bacteroidales bacterium
GCCGTTCGTCGGAAACCAGATAACCATCTGCGACGCCTTCGGCTTCGAGATCCCCGAAGGCTGCCGCCCGACTTACACTTCCAGGAAGTCCACCAAGGGTAGGCCTGGCCGCCCGCCTAAACCGCAGGTCGAGACTTCTTAGTACAGATAATTGCAAAACTCAGATGAATAAATTGCGTTATGGTCTCTTTTCGGGATTTTATAAGCCGAAACAGCGCTTTTTGTGCATCAAATGACAAAAACAATCCTCTTTTCGTCCCCTTCCTGGGTATGGAATTTGTAAGAAATTTTAAAAAATAAAAACAACGATTTGATGAGACACAAATGGTTTATCTTCTGCCTGGCTGCCCTCTCCCTGTGCTCCTGCGGCAAGCAAGGCCCCGCCGCATTCCGCGGCTACTATTCCTTTAAGACCGGCGGGGCGGTGGACATCAGCGGCAAGGTCTATGACATCCGGCGCGACACCCTGCGCATCGATACCACCATCACCACCATCCCGATCGGAGACCGCACGTTCAGCGATACGACCTACCAATATGATATCAAGCGGGATACCCTGGGCTCGCATGACACCGTTTTCCTGCGCTATCTGATGGCGGAAAGCGGCCAGATGCACATCCTGGAGAACGGCAGCTCCCTGGTGATGACCTGGAATGTCACCGGCGGCGATCCGGTGGTCGTCCCCGCCTATCTCAGCGCGGACAAACTGGTGCTGTACCCCACTCAGCGGCGGGTCCCCGTGCGGGTCTGGCAGGAGGACCGTGCCACCAGCGACGACCGCTCCATCAACTGCTACTGGACCCTCACAGGCGAAGGCCGCAAGCTGGAAAACATGGTCCTGATGGACCTCAGCTACGCAGGAACCTACTCGTATGACGGATTTGACGGTGTTGTCAGCAGTTCGCATGTCACTTGTATTGCCACGGAAAATGAATAGAATCCTCCTTATCGCTGCCAGCGTACTCCTGCTTGCCGGCTGCGGCCACCAAGCGCAGGAAGCCCAGATGAAGACCTCGCCCGTGGTGGTGAAAGTCCTCCCTTCCAATTCTCAGGTTTCGCAAGTGACCACCGGTTTCGTCGGGACGGTCACCTCGTCCCGGACTGCCACCCTGTCAGCCCCGGTGTCAGGTACGCTGGTTCAGCTGGACGCCAGGGAGGGCGAGCGGGTCCGCGAGGGCCAGGTGCTTGCCCGCATCGAGTCCCAGGGCGTGAGGAGCGCCTACGACGGTGCCAAGTCGCGCCTGGAGCAGGCCGAAGACGGCTGGCGCCGCATCCAGCAGGTGTACCAGGATGGCTCCGTGCCCGAAGTGGACTATGTCAAGGTGCGCACGCAGGTCGAAGAGGCCCGCGCAGCGGAAAAGGCGGCCCGCAAGACCCTGGAAGACTGCGCCGTCAAGGCGCCCTTCAGCGGCTATGTCGAGAAGGTCAATCTCACCGAAGGCGTGGAAGTGACCGTCACGGAAAACATCCTCCGGATGATCGACCTCAGCGGTCTGGAAGTGCACTTCCCCCTGCCGGAGAATGAATTCGGCCAGTACCAGGAAGGCACCCGGGCCACGGTGAGCATCCCGGCCCTGGACCGCACGTTCAGTGCGCGGCTGAAGACCAAGGGTGTCGTCGCTTCGTTGATGTCCCACAGCTATGACTGCACGGTCGCCCTGCTGGAAAGCGCCCCCGGATTGATGCCCGGTATGGTGTGCAAGGTCTATCTGGAGACCGGCGGCATCCAGGGTTGCACCGTACCCGCCGTGTCGGTCAAGACCGATATGCAGGGCCGCTATGTGTGGGTGGTTCAGGACGGTGTGGTCGCCAAGCGCTACATCACCGTGGGTGGCTTCAGCGGCAACGGCATCGTCATCACCGACGGCCTGCAGGCAGGGGACCTGGTCATCATCGAAGGCGCACGGAAAGTCTCTGTGGGGATGCAGGTTCAGACGGTGGAATAAATGGAAATCAAGAATCTCAAGAAACGAGGCGGCATCGGCGGCTGGGTCCGCTGGTGCATCCGTGAGAAGGTGCTCATCTACCTGAGCATCCTAGCCTTGATCGTCGTGGGCGGCGTGGGCCTGATCAAGATGAACAAGGATGAATTTCCGACCTTCCAGATCAAGCAGGGCCTGGTCGCGGGTATCTATCCCGGCGCCACCGCAGAAGAGGTGGAAGCCCAGCTCACCAAGCCGCTGGAAGAGTACCTGTTCACCTTCAAGGAAGTCAACCGCAACACCCTCTATTCCGTGACCCGGGACGGGATCTGCTACATCTACGTGGACCTGCGGGACGACGTCCCCCAGTCCATGAAGGACGAGGTGTGGTCCAAGATCAAACTGGGTCTGCAGACGCGCAAGATGACCCTGCCGCCGGAAGTGCTGGCAGTTGCAGTCCTGGACGACTTCGGCAACACGAGCTCGCTGCTGGTTGCCCTGGAGTCGTCCGACAAGAGCTATTTTGAGCTCCAGGACTATGCGGATGAACTCTGCTCGAAGCTACGGCAGATCCCCGAGCTAGCCAAGGCCGAGGTCGTGGGCACCCAGCAGGAAGAGATCGCCGTCACCCTGGACCGGGAGAAACTCTCGGCCTACGGCATCGATCCCGGGAGTCTGATGATCGAGTACCAGGCGGCCTCGCTCTCCGTACCGGCCGGCTCGTTCGAGAACGGTCCCTATTCCCTGCCGGTCCACATCCGCCAGGCCGTCGGCAGTGAGCGGGAGGTGGCCGAGCACATCATCTACAGCGACCCGATGGGCAACGTGATTCGTCTCAAGGATGTCGCCACGATTGAGCGCCGCTACAAGAAACCCACGCAGGTGGTCTCCTATAATGGCAACAGTTGCCTGATCATCAACATTGAAATGCGTCCCGACAACGACATCGTCGCTTTCGGCGACAAGCTGGACGCGGTGCTGGACCCGTTCGCGGCATCCCTGCCGCCCAGCGTTACCTTGAGCCGCATCCTGGACCAGCCGAAGGTGGTCAGCCGCAGCGTCTGGTCCTTCCTGCGCGACCTGCTCATTTCGATGCTGGTGGTCATCCTGGTGATGCTGATGCTCTTCCCGATGCGCTCGGCGCTGATCGCCAGCTCCGGCGTCCCGGTCTGCACGGCCATCGCCATTGCCATGATGTACCTCATGGGCATGCCGCTGAACACCGTCACCCTTGCCGCGTTGATCGTGGTCCTGGGGATGATCGTGGACGACTCCATCATCACGATGGACGGCTATATGGAGCAGAACGAGCTGGGCCGGCGCGGGCCTGATGCGGCCGCCGCGAGTGCCCAGGAGCTGTTCCTGCCCACCTTCATCGCCACGCTTGCCATCTGCCTGATGTTCTTCCCCATCCTGGGCATCATTACCGGCTACCTGGGCGACTTCGTGAGTCTCTTCCCCTGGGTGATTCTGATTTCGCTGATGACCTCGCTCTTCTATGCGGTCTCGGTGGTGCCTTCCCTGGAGGTGCGCTTCATCACGCCGGAGAATATGTCCAAGAAAAACGCCATCGGTCGGGTGCAGGACAAGTTCTTCGCGGGTCTGCAACGGGTGTATGAGCGCTGTCTGGACGCCTGCTTCCGCCATCCCGCCATCACCATCTGCTGCGGCTTCGGAGCGGTGGGCCTGGGCCTGTTCTTCTTCTCCCGCCTCAATGTCCAGATGATGCCGATGGCCGACCGCGACTACTTCATCGCAGAGATCTACATGGAGGGCGGCAATGACATTTCCTGCACGCGGGAGCGCTCCGACACCCTGACGAAACTGCTCCTGCAGGACGAGCGCGTCCGGTCTGTGACCGCCTTCACCGGCACCAATGTACCCCGCTTCTCCGCCACCTATACGCCGATCCTGCCTTCGCCGCAGACCTCTCAGCTGATCGTCACCACGCGCTCTACCAAGGATACCGAAACACTCCTGCGCGACTATGAGAAGCAGTATCTGAACATCTTCCCGGATGCGCTGGTGCGCTTCAAACAGATGGACTATCAGGGCGTCGAAGCGCCGATCGCCGTCAAGCTTTCCGGCGACGACCGGGAGGCCCTCCTCGCGTCGGCCGACAAAATTGCCGCCTTCATGCACACGATGGACGACCAGATCCAGTGGGTGCACCATGACGCGGACAACTTCGCCCCGTCGGTCAATGTGACGCTGGACACCGACGAAGCCTCCCGCCTGGGCGTGTCCAAGGCCGTGCTGTCGCTCTCCCTGTCCGGGGCGTTGAGCGGCGCGACGCTGGCCAGCATCTGGGAGGGGGACAAGGAGATCCCCGTCTGCCTGTACAGCGAAGATACGGGCGCCGGCTACCTCTCCATCAGCGACCAGCTGATCCCCACGGCCGTACCCGGCGTGAGCGTCCCGCTGCGTCAGGTGGCCATCGTTGAGCCGGACTGGCATATGAAAGTGCTGCGGCGCGAGAACGGCCGCAAGACCATCACCGTGATGTGCGACCTGCAGGTAGGGGAGAGTCAGCCCCCGGTGGAAGCCAAAATACGTGATTTCGTGGATGCGGAGATCTTGCCCGACCTTCCGGAAGGGGCGGAGGTGAGCTACGGCGGTCTTTCGGCCGTCAATGCGGACACCATTCCCGAGATTGCCAAATCCTTCATCGCCGCCTGTTCGATTCTCTTACTCTTCCTGCTGATTCACTTCAAGAAGGCCAATATCGCCATCCTGACGATGGTACTCAGCTCACTCTGCCTCTTCGGTGCCGCGCTGGGCCTGCTCATCTTCGGTCTGGACTTCAGCATCACGGCGGTGCTGGGTCTCATCTCCCTGGTCGGCATCATCGTCCGAAACGGCATCCTGATGTTCGAGTATGCCGAGGACGCACGCTTCAAAGAGGGCAAGGACGTTCGGACGGCGGCGATGCTGGCCGGCCAGCGGCGGATGCGTCCGATCTTCCTCACATCCTGCACCACTGCCCTGGGCGTGCTGCCGATGATCATCAGCGGCGACCTGCTGTGGATGCCGATGGGCGTTACGATCTGCTTCGGCACGCTGCTCACCATCTTCCTCATCACCCTCATTATGCCGGTCTCCTACTGGCAGATCTTCAAAAAAGCCGACAAGAAATGATGAAAAAGTCCCTTCTTCTGGTCCTTTCCCTCGTTACCTTCGCCCTCCCCGTAGCGGGTCAGACGCTGAGTCTGGAAGACTGCCTGCGTCTGAGCGAGTTGCACGATCCGAGCCTCGTGAATGCGCAATACAGTCTCCTGAGTGCGCAGGCGCAGCAGCGGGAAGCCCGCTGGGAGTATTTCCCCAAGGCCTCCTTGAGCGGCTTCGGTTACGATGCGCTGGATCCGCTGATCAAGGTGACGCTGCTGGATGTGCTGGGCCATGGCGACCAGGCCCAAGTCCTCAACGAGAATCTGTCGGCCGCGGCGCGCGAGAACGGCATCAAACCCTACTACGAAGGCTTTCGAAACGGCTACGGCGTGGGAGTGACAGCCCGGCAGCCCCTTTACGCCGGCGGACGCATCCGCTCCGGCAACCGCCTGTCCGACCTCGGCGTGCAGTCGGCGCTGATCCAGAAGCAGATGACGCAGCGCGCCGTGCGCGACACCGTCGAGAGCAAATACTGGCGCATCGTCGCCCTGCAGGAGAAGCAACGCACGCTGGACGGTGCCTTGTCCCTGCTGGACGAATTGGAAAAAGAGCTCGGCAGTGCCGTGCGCTCGGGCGTTGCCACCGAAACGGATCTGCTCAAGTTGCAGCTCAAGCAGCGCGAATTGCTCTCCGGCAAATATCGCCTGGACGGCTCGCTGTCGCTGCTGAAGATGGATCTCTTCGACCAGATCGGCTATTCTTACCGCTACCTGGACCTGCCGGGCATCCGCCTGCAGGATCTGCCTGCGGACCCGGAGGACCCGGAGCATTGGATTGACGAGCAGGCGGAAAGCGGCGTCTCGGACGAGTCGCGGCTGCTGCAGATGCGCGTCGATGCCGGCAAGCTGGAGAAGCGTCTGGCGGTCGGGGAATTGCTGCCGCAGGCCGCCGTGGGAGTGGGGTATGGCTATAGCTCGATCCAGCAGGCCTCGTCGGGCCATTTCAACGGCTGGGTGTTTGCGAGCGTCCAGATTCCGCTGACCGACCTGGGCAAGGCTTCGCAGCGCGCCAGGCGCTATGACTACCAGATCCGCCAGGCCGAGACCGACCGCGATTACCTGGAGTCCCGTCTGAATCTGCAGGTGAAGATGCTGCGCCTGGAGATGGAGACGACCTGGAAGGAACTGGAGGTGGCGCGGGATGCCGCTTCCATCGCTTCGCGCACGCTTTCCCAGATGCAGTCTTCGTACCAGGCCGGTCTCTGTACGGCGGGAGAATTGCTGCAGGCTGAGCTGGACTATCTCTCGGCACAGGAGGAACGCATCAACCGTGAAATTGCCTACCGCCTGGCCGTAAACGGCTATCGCAGCCGTCTGGATTCCAATCGTTAAGGCGCTAAGGATGGGCCTTGAGCAGTTTTTTGCAAAAGGTTGAAAGACAATTACTACATTTGCAAACGGGCCTGCATCCCTTATGCAGAAACAGTTAAAAAGGAGAACCGAATTATGGCAAAGCCTATCAAAGAGACTCCCGTCCTTTATGACGAGGATGCCTACCGCTTCGAGGCTCAAAAACTTTAATTTTAAAATTAATTCGCTGATAATTAGGCGATTGCTTGCAATAAGCAAAGGGCTCACAAAGGGCTCATTACTGACTCGCCCCAACAACATAATGAAAGATTGTTTTCATTAAGTAATGTGTAAAAAATAAGTTGCATCAGTTGGCCGGTTTGACGAGGTAGTTCCATTTGCCAAGTTCCGGAGCGAAGATGACCTGTCTGGCAAGCCTCT
>CAJOMY010000098.1 GCA_905235775.1 uncultured Bacteroidales bacterium
ACTTTATGATTGACAAGACGATACTTCACAGGCTCTTCTGCCGTCATTACAGCGAGATGATTTATCTGGCCAGGACGCTCCTGTACGACGACAAGGAGGCTGAGGACGCGGTGCAAGATGTGTTCCTCAGACTCATCGAAGGCGATGTGTTGCCTGCAAAGGAAAAGGCGCGAGCTTATCTGATGACAGCCGTGCGCAACGGTTGCATCAATCGCATCAAGCGTAAGATGCTGGCAGAGCAGTTCTGCGGGCTCTATTCTCTGGATGCCGAAACCGACTGGCAGAACGCCGAACAGCGAATATCCACGCTGCTGGCCATCTGCGACTATGCCGAGAGCCACCTCACAGAGCCCCACCGCACCATCTTCCGCCTGCGGTTCAAGGAGGACATGAAGCTGAAGGACATCGCCAGCCGACTGGACATGAACCTCAAGACCGTCTTCAAGTATCTCAGCCAATCCATCAAAAACGTTCAGAAACAGTTCAAACCTTAAACAGCAGCAGATATGGACACGAATCCCAACATCAGCCGACTTCTGGAAATGCTGGACAACCCCAGTGCATACTCCGAACAGGAAATCCGCGACATCATCCATAGTGACGAAGAGACCCTCGAGGCTTACCGGAGCATGGTAGCAGCCAAACAAGCCTACCGCCTCAAGCAGACTCATAAGCCTGCAGACGTGGAAGCGGCGTGGCAGCGATTTGAGAAAAAGACTCCCACTTTGCCCTCTCTCTTAGGGAGGGGTCTGAATGTGATGACTCTTGCGTCTAAACCGAGGATGGACGGGTTGGGAGAGAGCCCGCTTCGTTTCGGCTGGGTAAAAGTCGCCGCCACCTTCATTGCCGTAGCTTTCCTCGGTGCTTTGGCATGGGCTTTCGTTCCTCGCCTCTTATCACCTAAAGCCAATGTCCCCCAATCGGCAGAGGTGACCGTTCTCCCCCTTGAGGGGGAGCGAGGAGGGGATCTTCTCTCCTTCACCAACCTTCGCTTGGACAGTATTCTCACCGTCGTTGGCAATCACTACGGGCGCAAGGTCTGTTTCCGCGACGAGGCACCGCGCGAGCTGAGGTTCACCATCACTTGGAACCGCTGGCAGCCGATAGCGTCGTTTGTGAGTTCGCTCAATGAATTCGACGGCTTGCTGCTGACTGATGAACATGATACCTTGTTTGTAGAAGCCATAGGGACGGAAGAAGAATGAAACGCCTGTACTTTCTCATTGTGTTCTCGCTCCTATGCGGGAGGCTGGCAGCCCAGCAGCTCCATTCTTTCCACTTCCGCGACGTCTCTCTCGCCGCCGTGCTCGACACGCTGGCCGCTGTGCAGGACGAGTATTCTATTGCCTTCATCAACAACGACCTCGAGCATCTGCGCATCTCGGAACGCATCAAGAATGCGACAATAAAAGAAGCCGTGGAAAAGGTGTGCAAGGGGCAACCCGTGAAAGTGAAGACTCGCGGAAAGCAGATCTTCGTGCAGTATAAACCTGGAAAGGATTTTTCGGACAAGACCATACAGATAGTAGGACAAGTGAGGGACGCTTTCCTGAAGATTCCCTTGAAAGACGTCAAGGTGACGGTACATCGTATGGACAGCACCGTAGTGGTTGATTCCATAGAGAATTTAGATTTATATGCAGGAGCCAATAAACTGATTTCCGTCTGTTTCTATGCCGATGTGAAGGTTAATCCCAGGGAGTACCTGGTTCACGCGCATTTGGAAGGCTACGATGATGTTTGGCAGAAGGTGACCATCACCAATCCCAAAGAAGAACGGGTGGCAGCAGGAACGATAGAGATGCGGAGGTCGAGGACACAGATGATGAAGGAAGTGACGGTGACGGCCACACGAATCAAGATGTACTATCGCGGCGACACGCTGATTTACGATGCCACGGCTTTCAAGATGCCCGACGGCTCGATGCTCGACGACCTCATCCGTCAGTTGCCGGAGGTGACGATGAACGACAACGGCGAAATCTTTGTCAAGGGTCGCAAGGTGGATGAACTGCTGTTGGGTTCCCGCTCGTTTTTTGGCGGCAACAAGCGCGTGCTGCTGGAGAATCTGCCTTACTACACTGTGAAACATCTCAAGGTCTATGAGAAGCAGACGGACAAGAGCATAGCACTGGGCTACGACGTGGAGCCGCGGCAATATGTGATAGACGTCATTCTCAAAGATGAATACAAGCAAGGATACATAGGCAACGCGGAAGCGGCAGGGGGAACGCAGGAGAGGTGGCTTGCCCGTGCCTTCCTACTCGGCTATGCCGACAACCTACGCTTCACGCTCTTGGGCAACGTGAACAATGTCAACGAAAGCCGCCACATCGGAGAGAGTAATCATTGGACGCCGGAACAAGCGCCGCGTTCCTTGCTGACCACCCGTAGCGCGGGAGCGGAGATAGACTATCACACTGATGAGGATAAACTGCAAGAGACCTTCCGCGCGGAGTTCACGTCAACGACCGATGAGCAAACCATGCGCCAGCGTTACGAGCAGTTCCTCGAAGGCTGTAAGCCGACATCGCTCACAGAATCCTTCAACCGTAAAGGCAGCAGGAAACTGAAGCTGAGTAATACATTAGCCCTGCATAAACCTTTCTGGTTGTCACTCAGTGCTACCTTCGATTATGCTCACCGCGACGGTTCCTTCCACTCGGCTTTCGACCAGTGGAACGATTCGCTGATAGCCTCTCAGCGAAGTGTGGGCATGAACGAAGGCACTATATGGACCAGTGGTGTCTCGATGATCGGAGCAATCAATATAGGTGGCAAGAAACAACACATAGACTTCTTTGCCTCGTTGAAACACGATGATGACCAATCAGAGCAGGTCAGCAGATATGCCACGCAAAGCCTCCAGCAGACGAACATCCAACACAACAGCAACGAAATCAGCAACCGCACGACGTCTGGTAGGGCACATTTGAGCTACAACAAGGATTTGAGTAATAAAGTGGCGCTGAAAATCGAGGAAGTCCTCAATCTCACTAACCAACGTACGCATGATTACCTCTATCACCCCGACACGCTGGCACTCGCCTCGCAACTGGATGCACTGGCAGCCATCACGGATCCCGCCAATTCCTACGATGCCCACCATCGCAAGGTTGAGAACTGGCTGATAGTTAAACTGCATAAGAACGCTTTCCGTTCGTTCATCGACGGTGGTCCCATAGGTGACCACTATGAGAAATACTCCGTGAGAATGGAAATGCCCGTAAGACATGAATCGCTCAACTACCAGCGTGGCTCGCTTGACACACTGGCTCGGCAGAACAACCTATTCCTCAATCTCTCCGGAGGCTACGGATCGCCTGTTTTCCGGTCTGCTGATCGTCGTGATACTCATCTGCCTGATGTTCATCTGCATACGGCCCGTGCGCGAATATACCCACCTTGCGAATTTCTTCGGCCGGGTATACACCTTCACTATTTTTGACTACATCGCGCTCGCAGTCACGGTGGCGCTCGCAGTCATCTGCGCGGTCTATTTCGCCAAAGATCTCCGCTACTACGCCAAGGTCGATCCTCCCAAACAGGGGCTCCATAAGAAATGAACATCATAGACCTGGACTGGCTTGAAAGCGTAAGTCCCTGGTTCAGGGGCGAAAAGGGGCGTTCCCGCGCAAAGCGCATCCTCCACATGCTGAAGGTGGACAAGGTGGAGGAAAGTTATGATGAAGTATCCGGCCTGGAGGGCATCGAGGCCGCCACCAGGTGGCTCCAGAATCAGGACGTCAGGTGCGAAATCCACGGCCGCGAGAATCTGGAGCATCTCCCCGAGGGCGCTTTCATCACCATAAGCAATCACAGCATAGGCACCGTGGACGGTATCATGCTGCTTTCCCTCATAGGAGAATACAGGCCCGACTACAAGATGCTGGTGAACCAGATTCTGGGCAGGTTCAAGTGCCTGGAAAGCGCGTTCATACAGGTCACCCCCACGGGTGAGGAGCGGAAAGCCCCCACCGCCGAGAGTATCAAAGGCATACGGCAGGCGCTGGAGCATCTCAGCGACGGCCATCCCCTCGGGCTGTTCCCCTCAGGAGCCGTATCCGACCTGCATCCCGGCAAGAGGCCTGTGGTGCAGATGCCGGACGGCACTTCCTACCGCGAGCCCCGCATCCGCGACCGCGAATGGCAGATGCCGATGATACGCTTCATCGCGAAGGCCGGAGTGCCGGTCGTGCCCATACGCAATTTCGACGGCAACTCCCGTTTCTTTTTCGACCTCGGGCTCATCAGCTGGAAGATCCGCGTCCTGCGCCAGCCCGCGGAGGTGATGAACAAGTCGGGCAAGACCCTCCGCTTCGGAGTGGGTGAGGTCATCCAGCCCGAGCGCATCGCCGCCTGCAAGGACCTGGAGGAGCTCCGCACCCTGCTTCGCGGCTCCGTGTACGGGATGAAGCTGTAGGAACAAAAAAAACCGCACCTTTTCGGGTGCGGCTTTCCTATAAAAGGATAAATTACTTTCCGAGCTTTTCGGCAACCTTGTCGATGGCGTCCTTCACAGTGGCGATGCCGCTGGTTTCTTCGTCGGGAATCTTTACACCGAACACCTTCTCGAATTCCATGAGGAGCTCAACGGTGTCGAGGGAATCTGCGCCAAGGTCATTGGTAAAGTTGGCGGTTTCAGTAACTTCGGAGGGCTCTACGCCGAGCTTGTCGACGATGATGGCCTTCACTTTGCTTACGATCTCTTCGTATTCCATAATGTTATTTAGATTAATTAGTACTTCCGTTCAAAAAACATTGCAAAGTAACAAAATATTTTTGATTTATGCAAACCTGCCCCCCTACCCGGCCAGCTCCTCGGAGTCGGACTTACTGAGTTTCATCCAGATACGTATGGCGTTGAGGCCGTTGAGCAGGTAGAAGATATACTTGATGAGCTGGACCACGGTGTAGCTGGAGCCCTCTCCGGAGCCGAGCACGATTATCCAGAGGATGATGGAGGTGATGTTCACCAGCGTCCAGAGATACCACTGATCCATATAGGCCTTGGCCATCAGCACGAGCGCCACGATGTTGGCCGTGGTGACGGCGCTGTCGAAGGCGATCTTGGCCACGTTCACTGCCCCCTGGTGCCTGGCGATGAGCCATGCGGCGAGAAGGATGAGGGCGTACACGGCCACGAAAAGCCCGATCACCTTGGGCCAGTCCCTGCCGGAGAGGCGCCTTGCCTTGACGGCCTTCCTGGCGGTAGCTCCCTTTTTCTTCCAGCCGAAGAAGCCTATGAACTCCATCGGGAGGAAGTAGAACACATGCAGGGCGAGCGTCATCGGAACATTCTGGTCCAGAAGGGTATAGGAGTAAATCAGGACGTCTATGAGGCCGAACACGAAGGTGAGGATGTTGCCGTTTGCGGCGAGGATGGTGCTGGCGACCCCCATGAGGGCGCCCACCGAAGCCAGGATCGTGAGCGCGACGCGCGCGTTGTCGCGCACGCCCCAGTCGAGATCCCTCAGGCGCACGTCCGGCGCGGGCGGCAGCGCGCCGTGCGAAAGGAATTCCACGCGGGACGCCACGAGCCCCGGCGCGAAGTGGAGATCGGAGCGCGCGCCGCAGACGGCCACGCGGTCGCCCGGCACGAGCGCCGCCACCGCGTCCGCGCCGGATCCCGTCGGGCCGTCGACCCACACCGGGCGGCCGTCCGGCTCCGCGGCGCAGATGCCGCTGCCGGGGCGGTCGTGCGCGACGAACGTCATCTGGCCCGTCACGCAGCAGGTCGAGGCGAGGAGACACGCGAGGATCGTCACGCGATGATCCCCCGGTGGATGCCTTCGGCCACCGCAGCGGCGCGGTCGCTCGCGTTCAGGTTGGCGAGGATGCTCTTGACATGCGTCTTGACGGTGTTGAGGCTGAGACCCACCATGTCCGCGATCTCCTCGTTGGAATAGCCCTTGGCGATGTAGCGCAGAATCTCGCTTTCGCGCGACGTGAGGCCGCGCTCCGACGCGCGCGCCTCGTACACGCGGCGCAGGTCGTCCGGCAGACAGGTCCCGCCCGCCGCCACGGCGCGGATCGCCGCGAGCAGCCGGTTCGGGTCGCTTTCCTTCAGCAGATACCCCTTCGCGCCCATCGACACCGCGCGGTAGATGTCCTCCTCCGCGTCGGACGTCGAGAGCATGATCACCTTCGCGCCGGGATTGTCCGCGAGGATGTCCGCGAGCGCGGCGAGGCCGTCCACGCCCGGCATGCGCACGTCGAGCAGCACGACGTCCGCGCCGCACGTGCGCACGAACGCCGCCGCCCCCTCGCCGCCGGTCGCCTCGCCGACGCACGTGATGTCGCCGACGAAGGACAGCATGTACTTGAGCCCCATGCGCACGACGCTGTGGTCGTCGATGATGCACACGCGGATTTTCGCTTCAAGCGCCATCGCCTTGTCCTCCTTCCCTCATTTCGTCCGCGGCGCGCCGGACGCGCGGCGGTCCTCCTGGAGCGTCCCGGGCGGATCGTCGTAGTGGTCGCCGCCCTGGACGAAACGGATCTCCTTGCGCCCTTTCAGCGCGTTGTAGAACATAGGTTGTCCGGTGGCCGGCCAGCCGCAGCGAGGCGGCGATAGTCTACGGCACCGGCTACATGGCGAACGTCGGCGCGATCACCGCGCTTGTCGGGAAGGGCGACGCCGTCCTCTCCGACGAGCTGAACCACGCCTC
>CAJOMY010000099.1 GCA_905235775.1 uncultured Bacteroidales bacterium
CTGCCTTCATGCGCGACCTTGAGATACAAGCCCTGATGCTCGGCATACCCGTCAAGACACGTCACAACGAGGTCGCTCCCAACCAGTTTGAGGTAGCTCCCATCTTCGAGGACACGAACCTGGCCGTCGACCACAACATGCTGCTCATGTCGCTCATGAAGCGTGTGGCCCGCAAGCATGGCTTCCGCGCCCTGCTGCACGAGAAGCCCTTCGCAGGCATCAACGGCTCGGGCAAGCACAACAACTGGAGCCTCTCTGCCGACACCGGCGTGCTGCTCCATGCTCCCGGCAAGACACCCGAACAGAACCTGCGCTTCGCCACCTTCATCGTGGAGACATTGATGGGTGTCTATAAGCACAATGGTCTGCTGAAGGCCAGCATCATGAGTGCTACGAATGCCCATCGTCTCGGCGCGAACGAGGCTCCCCCAGCCATCATCAGCTCGTTCCTCGGGAAGCAACTCTCCGAACTGCTCGACCATATCGAGAAAGCCGACAAGGAGGATCTCTTCTCCATGGACGGCAAGCAGGGCATGAAGCTCGACATCCCCGAAATACCTGAGCTGCTCATCGACAACACCGACCGCAACCGCACCTCGCCCTTCGCCTTCACCGGCAACCGCTTCGAGTTCCGCGCCGTGGGCTCCTGCGCCAACTGCGCCGGCGCCATGACGACGCTCAACGCCGCCGTGGCCGAGCAGCTCATCTCCTTCCGGGCGGATGTGGAGAAGGAGATCGCGAAGGGCAAGAAGACCAACGTGGCCATCATGGACGCCCTCAAGCCCATCATCAAGTCGGTGCTCGGCACCGTCTGCTTCGACGGCAACGGTTACAGCGAGGAGTGGAAGAAAGAAGCCGTCAAGCGTGGCCTCGACGTGGAGACCAACGTGCCGAAGATGTTCTGCGAGTTCACCAAACCCGCCGCGGTGGAGATGTTCACCAAGACGGGCGTCTATTCCGAAAAAGAGCTCGAAGCCCGCAACGATGTGAAGTGGGAGACCTACGTCAAGAAGGTCCAGATCGAATCCCGCGTGATGGTGCGCATGGCCGTCAACCACATCATCCCGGCTGCGCTCGAGTACAAGGCCAAGCTGCTGCAGGAGGTGTCCCTGGCGAAGTCCGTCTACGGCAATCTGGACAGCTGCGCCACCGAACTCAAGATCCTGGACGACATCAACAAGTACGTGGAGGAGGTTCGCGTCAAGGCGGCGGCGATGAAGGAAGCCCGCAAGGCGGCCAATGCCATCGAGGATATCTACGAGCGTGCCCTGGCCTACCATGAGATTGCGGAGAGCCTCTTCGCGCTGCGCCGCCCGATCGACAAGCTCGAAGAAGTGGTGGACAACAAGATGTGGCCGCTTCCGAAGTATCGCGAACTCTTGTTTATCAGCTAGTCTGCTCATGAAAACAGGTCTCTATGATCCGGCATCGGAACACGATGCCTGTGGGGTCGGTATGGTCGTCAACATCCGGGGCGACAAGACCCATGAACTGGTGGACAACGCCCTGACGGTGCTCGAAAACATGAGCCACCGCGGCGCCGAGGGCGCCGACGGCAAGTCCGGCGACGGCGCCGGCATCATGGTCCAGATCCCCCACGAGTTTATCCTGCTGCAGGGCATCCCGGTCCCCGAAAAAGGCCGCTACGGCACGGGGCTGGTGTTCCTGCCAAAGGAAGCCGCCAAGCGCGAGCGCATCCTGGAATCCATCCGGGAAGAAGTCGAACGCGAAGGCTGCGTGCTCAGCCACATCCGCGAGGTGCCGGTCAATGCCGGCTGCCTCGGGGAGGAGGCGGCCAAGGGCGAACCCTACACGGTGCAGCTCTTCGTGACCAGTGCGGAATTCATCGAAGAGGCGGACCTGGAGCGCAAGCTCTATCGGATCCGCAAGCACGTCGAGCGCCTGGGCGGGGACGGCTATATTTGCTCCCTGTCCACCCGCAATATCGTTTACAAGGGCATGCTGACAAGCCGCCAGCTGCGTGAATACTACACCGACCTGACGAGCCAGTGGTTCACGAGCGCGATGGCGATCGTGCACTCCCGTTTCTCGACCAACACCTTCCCGCAGTGGAGCCTGGCCCAGCCTTTCCGCATGCTCTGCCACAACGGCGAGATCAACACCATCCGGGGAAACCGGAGCTGGATGCAGGCCCGCCAGAGTGTGCTCAATTCGGGAGCGCTGGGCGACATCAGCGACCTCACGCCGATCATCCAGCCCGACATGAGCGACTCCGCCAGCCTGGACAACGCCCTGGAATTCCTGACCCGGAGCGGACTCAGCCTGCCGCAGGCCGTCTCCGTGCTGATGCCGGAAAGTTTCGACGAGACGAACCCCATCTCGGAAGACCTTCGTGCCTTCTATGAATACCATTCCATCCTCATGGAGCCCTGGGACGGACCGGCCACGCTGCTCTTCAGCGACGGCCGCTACGCCGGCGGCATCCTGGACCGCAACGGTCTGCGTCCGGGCCGCTACACCATCACCAAGCGCGGCCTGCTGGTCGTGGCGAGCGAGGTGGGCGTGCTGGATTTCGACCCGACGGAGATCGAATGCAAGGGCCGGCTGGAGCCGGGCAAGATGCTGCTCGTGGACACGAAGGAGGGCAAGATTTGGTACGATGCCGAGATCAAGGCGCAACTGGCGTCGGAGCACCCTTACCGCAAGTGGCTTTCCGCCGGCCGCATCCAGCTGGAAGACCTGCACAGCGGCCGCAAGATCGAACACAACGAGGCCGACCTGCTGCAAAAGGAACGGCTCTTCGGCTGTACGGCCGAGGATGTGGAGAACGCCATCAAGCCGATGTGCGAGAAGGGCATCGAGCCCACCTCTTCGATGGGCAACGACACCCCGCTCGCCGTGCTGACGGAGCGTCCGCAGAGTTTCTTCAATTATTTCCGGCAGCAGTTCGCCCAGGTGACCAACCCGCCCATCGACTCCATTCGCGAGCAGATGGTGATGTCGCTGTTCGAATATATCGGACGCGTGGGTACGGGCATCCTGAACCCGGACGAGGACAACTGCAAGATGGTGCGCCTGCCGCACCCGATCCTGACCAACACGCAACTGGACCTGCTCTGCAACATCCGCTACAAGGGGTTCAACACCGTCAAGCTGCCCATGCTCTTCGAGTGCGCGGCCGACCCGGCCGCCGCGGCGAAAAACCTGCGCCGGGCCCTCACGGGCCTCTGCCAGCGGGCGGAGAAATGCGTGGACGACGGCGTGAACTACATCATCCTGTCCGACCGCGACGTCGACGAGACGCACGCGCCCATCCCGTCGCTGCTGGCCGTCAGCGCGGTACACCACCACCTGATCGCCACCGGCAAACGCGTGCAGACGGCCCTGATCGTCGAGAGCGGCGAGATCCGCGAGACCATGCATGCAGCGCTGCTGCTCGGTTACGGCGCCTCCGCCATCAATCCGTACCTGTCCTTCGCCATCATCTCGAGCCTGGCGCATGGCGGCAAGATCCAGCTGAACTACGCCACGGCGCGCACCAACTACATCGAAGCGATGAAGAAGGGCCTGCTGAAGATCATGGCCAAGATGGGCATTTCCACCATCCGCTCCTACCGGGGTGCCAAGATTTTCGAGAGCATCGGCCTGGACGAGGGCCTGCTGCGCGAGTACTTCGGCACGGAACGCTCGACCATCGGCGGCGTGGGTCTGGAGACCATCGCCCGCGATGCGATGTGGTTCCACGCGAAGGCCTATGCGGACGCGCCGCATACCGGCTTCCTGCCCAACGTGGGCCAGTTCCATTACCGCAAGGGCGGCATTCCGCACGCCTGGAATCCCGAGACCATCTCCGCGTTGCAGATCGCCACGCGCCTGGGCAGCTACAAGAAATTCAAGGAGTTCACCGCGGCCGTGGACGGCAAGTCCGACCTGCTGTTCCTGCGCGACCTGCTGGACTTCAAGCGGGGTACGCCCGTCCCCATCGACGAGGTGGAGCCCGTGGAGGACATCGTCAGGCGCTTCGTCGTGAGCGCCATGAGTTTCGGCGCCCTGAGCATCGAAGCCCACGAGGCCATCGCCCTGGCGATGAACCGCCTCGGTTCCCGTTCCAACACGGGCGAGGGCGGCGAGGACAACGAACGTTACCACAGCGATGTGGACGGCGTGTCGCTCTCCAGCAAGACCAAACAGGTGGCCTCCGGCCGCTTCGGCGTCACGGCCGAATACCTGGTCAACGCCGAAGAAATCCAGATCAAAGTCGCCCAGGGCGCCAAGCCCGGCGAAGGCGGCCAGCTGCCGGGATTCAAGGTCGACGCCATCATCGCGAAGACCCGCAACTCCATCCCGGGCATCTCGCTGATCTCCCCGCCGCCGCACCATGACATTTATTCCATCGAAGACCTCTCGCAGCTGATTTTCGACCTCAAGAACATCAACCCGGCCGCCGCCATCAGCGTGAAGCTGGTGTCCGAGAGCGGCGTGGGCACGATCGCCGCCGGCGTGGCCAAGGCCAAGGCGGACCTCATCGTCATCTCCGGGGCCGAGGGCGGCACCGGTGCCTCCCCGGCGTCTTCGATGCGTTTCGCGGGCATCAGCCCGGAAATCGGCCTGTCCGAAGCGCAGCAGACCCTGGTGCGCAACGGCCTGCGCAGCCAGGTCCGGCTGCAGGTGGACGGCCAGTTGAAGACCGGTCGTGACGTCATCCTGATGTCGCTGCTGGGCGCGGACGAGTTCGGTTTCGGCACCCTGCCGCTGATCGTGCTCGGCTGCGTGATGATGCGCAAGTGCAGCCTCAATACCTGCCCCACGGGTGTGGCCACGCAGGATCCTGCGCTGCGTGCGCACTTCCTCGGCAAAGCCGACTACCTCGTCAACTACTTCACCTACCTCGCACAGGAGGTCCGCGAATACCTCGCGGAGATGGGTTACAGGAAGCTGTCTGACATCGTCGGGCATACGGAGTTGCTGGTCCGGAAGCCAATTGATCCGTCTTCCAAGGCGGCGCGGGTTGACCTGTCCCGCGTGCTGTTCCGCGAGGACGGATCATGCGGCTGGTCCGGAGCTTCGTTCCACGAACTGCCGCCGGTGCGCGACCTCGAGATCATCAAGGCTGCCCAGCCCGCCATCGAATGGAAGGAGGAGATCAGCCTCGAATACCCGATCGCCAATACGGATCGTGCGGTCTGTACGATGCTCAGCGGCCGCATCGCGGCCAAGTACGGTGCCGCGGGACTGCCCGACTCGACCCTGAACATCAAGTTCAAGGGATCGGCCGGGCAGAGCTTCTGCGCCTTCCTCGCCGCAGGCGTCAACGTGCGCCTGGAGGGCGAGGCCAACGACTATGTCGGCAAGGGCCTGAGCGGGGGCCGGGTGGCCATCCGGCCGTCCGCCCGCGCCACGTTCCAGGCGGAGGACAACATCATCGTCGGCAACACCTGCCTCTACGGCGCCACGGGCGGCGAAATGTATATCGCCGGCCGGGCGGGCCAGCGCTTCGCGGTCCGCAACTCCGGCGCCCGGGCCGTCGTGGAAGGTGCGGGCGACCACTGCTGCGAGTACATGACGGGCGGCCGCGTGGTCGTGCTCGGGCCCGTGGGCCGCAACTTCGCGGCCGGCATGTCCGGCGGCATGGCCTACGTCTATGATCCCGGACATGTGTTCGACTACTATTGCAACCTCGACATGGTCGAGATCTCGCTGGTCGACGACAAGCTTGACCGCAAGGAACTCCACGAGCTGATCCGCCAGCACTACCTCTACACCGGGTCGAACCTGGCCCGCACGCTGCTGGACGACTGGACCCGCTCGGCGGATGATTTCATCAAGGTCATTCCGATCGAATACAAGCATGTCCTCGAGCAGGAGCGCCTGCGCAGTCTGGCCGAGAAAGTACAGAACCTCCAAATCCAATATTGACGCCTTATGGGAGACTACAAAGCATTTTTGACGATACCCCGCAAGGAGGCCGGCTACCGGCCGGTCCATGACCGTATCCAGGATTTCGGGGAAGTGGAGCAGACGCTCAACGAGGGCGACCGCCGGCTGCAGGCGTCGCGCTGTATGGACTGCGGCGTTCCGTTCTGCAACTGGGCCTGCCCGCTGGGCAACCGCCCGCCGGAGTGGAACGACGCCGTCTACAAAGGAGATTTCGAGCTGGCCTACCGCCTGCTCAACGCCACCAACGACTTCCCGGAGTTCACCGGACGCGTCTGTCCGGCCCTCTGCGAGAAGGCCTGCGTGCTGAACCTGACGATGCACGAGCCGACGACCAACCGGGAGAACGAGGCCGCCATCACGGAGATCGCCTGGCGCGAAAACTATGTCCGGCCCGTCGCGCCCGAGCGCAACGGCCGCAAGGTGGCCGTGATCGGCGCGGGCCCCTCGGGCCTGGCCGCCGCCAATCAGCTGAACCGCAAGGGCTACACCGTGACCGTCTTCGAAAAGAACGAGAAGGCCGGCGGGCTGCTCCGCTTCGGCATCCCGAACTTCAAGCTGAACAAGACCGTGATCGACCGGCGCATCGCGCTGATGGAGCAGGAAGGTGTGCGCTTCCGTTACGGTGAAGACGTGGCGCCGGACGCCCTGCCGAAGGGCTTTGACGCCTACGTCATCGCCACCGGCACGCCGACGGCGCGCGACCTGCCCGTGCCCGGGCGCGAGCTCAAGGGCGTCCACTATGCCCTGGAAC
>CAJOMY010000100.1 GCA_905235775.1 uncultured Bacteroidales bacterium
GGTAGAGCGAGGACCAGGACCAGCGCAGCAGGGCGTTGAAGTGGATCTCGACAGGGTCGAACATGAGGGCGAAACCGGCGCCGCCCTGCAGGCCGTACTCCCAGCGGTTCTCATAGGGCCGGAAGGCGTTGGCGAATTCCGGGTCCAGCGTGGGGCCGCTGCGGGAGATGCTGTTGCGCCAGCCGCCGTAGACGCCCACGTTGGCCATGATCTTGCCGGGGTGGAAGTCCACGTGGATCTGCGCGAGGGCCGGGATCTCGAAGACTTCGATGGTGCCCTGTTCGGCGCCGTCCACATCCTGCGAGCGGCCGGTCTCGGGGTCGCGCTTGAAGCCGAACCCTTCGTAGCCGTGCGCTACGCCCAGCACCAGGCCGAACATGGGGATGTTGTCGAACATCTTGCTGTACTTGGTGAAGGTGACGCTCACGTAGTTCGGCGCGAACTGCCAGGCCCGGTTGTGCCGGGAGGGCGTGTAGTACATGTTGGAGAAGGTGACGCCGTAGTTGACGCCGATCATCACGTAGTCGTTGATGAGCGCCTTCCCGGCGGGGGCGTCCAGCAGCAGCGTGTCAGCTTCGGACGGGGCCTGCGCCCGGGCGCAGGGGGCGGCCAGGGCGAGCAGCAGAAGGAAGAGGGGGAAGAACTTGTGCATGGCGTCAGGGGAACAGGGTGCGGATGTCGGCGCTCTGCACGATCTCGGCGCTGGCCGGAATGGCGAGATAGTCGCTGCCGGAGAAGTCCAGGAATACGACGGCCTCGGGCTGGCGGTGCTCCAGCAGGGAGCCGGTGTCCACGATGGAATTGCGGTTGCCGTCCTGGGTGATGCGGATGCTGTAGCGTCCGGCCTTGAGGTAGGGGAACAGGAGTGTGCCGTCCCGGTCCGTGACGTAGCTGCGCAAGACCTTGTCGCGCTTCTCGCCCAGCAGGTCCACGATGATCTTGCGGTCCACGCCGGTGAGTTCAAGCTCGAGCGTGCTCAGGGTTTCGTCGGTGGGCAGGCTCACCTTCAGGAGGGTGCTGTCCGAATAGTAGCCGTTGATGTCGCGGAAGGCGCGGTGGGGCAGTTTCATCGAATATTCGAAACCGGGCTGGAGCTTGTCTTTCGGCCGCAGGATGTAGCGGCGCAGGTTGAGGCTGTCCCGCTCCACGCTGAATTCGGCGCGGCTCTGCCGCTGGCGGGTGTTGACGGCCAGGAACTGGACGGAGTCGAAGCGCTCGGAGATGATCGGGTTGCGGAATTCCAGCACGAAGCCGTTCTGCTCGACGGTTTCGGGCGCGGCCGTGAAGGAATAGACGCAGGTCGTGTCCTCATGCTTGATGTTGCGGCGTACGCTCTTGGAGAAGGTCCGCTTTTCTGCAGGCAGGGGGAGCTTGACGATTTCCTGGGTGGGAACGAGCCGCCCCAGGGAATCCGTCTTGCGGTAGTTGACGTGGATGCGCATCGTGTCGGGCACGGAGCGGCGGCTGTTGATCCACAGCTCCAGGCTGTCCTGCAGGATGTTGAACTGGCTGATGACCTGGTCGGCCGCGTAGCCGCGTATCCACAGGGAGTCGATCCAGGCGCCCGGGGCCATGAAGGTCAGGTAGGCGGAGCGCTCGGACGTTCGTACCTTGTTGACGATGAACTGTTTGGACGGCTTTTCGCGGAAGAGCTTGAGCTCATGCTCGCTGCGGCGCGCGAGGCAGCGGAGCGTGTCCAGCATGTCGTACCTGAGGATCTCCGGGACGGTGTCGGAGGCCACGAGGACCGGCCGGATGAGCGAGTCGGCGAAGGCGACGGTCTCCGTCTCCGGGTCGTAGATGTTGTCGTTGTTGGCGTCCCGGATGGCATAGAGCCTGTACACGGTGTCCTGGATGAAGGGAAGGATGAAGAAGCCCCAGTCGTCGGTCTTCGCGGCGGCGTAGGGGCGGTGCCGGAGGACGGCCGAGTCGGCGAGGTCCCGGTGCAGCAGCACGGTGGCGCCCTTGACGGGGGCGAGGGTGTTGCAGTCGCGTACCGTGCCCGTGATCATCATCGAGTCGATCCGGGATCCGGTGGAGAAGACGTAGGTGTAGCCCGGGAACAGGTTGCCCTCGTTGGCGTCCGCGATGGCGTCGGTGAAGCTGAGGGTGTAGGTTATGTCCGGTTCGAGCGGCTCCTCGAAGGAGACAATGAGGTTTCTGCCGCGCAGGCGCGACTTGGGCGGGCGCTGCTGGGGCGGCGACAGGAAGATGTTCGAGGGCGTCTTGATGGTCACGTACTCATTGAATGTGAATACGAAACTGGCGCCTTCGAGCGGAACGTCCACGGCGCCCGGCAGGGGTTTGATGTCGATGATCAGCGGCGGGATGGTGTCCTTCTTGCCGCCGGAGGGCGCCTGCGTCGTATTGGCGCAGGAGGGGAAGAAAAGCGGCAGCAGGCAGGCGCCGACAAGCAGGATCAGGGGCAGGAATCTTTTCATGGCGTCAGATGTCTGTGCGGACGACATCCTGGATGCCGTCGATTCTGGAGAGCCCTTCCACCATCCGTTCGAGGTTCTTCTTGTCCCGGACGAGCAGTTCGATGAATCCTTCGAAGAGGCCGCCGTCCGTGGAGAGCTGAAGTTTGCGGATGTTGATGCTGAGCGTGCGGGAGATGAAACTGGAGATGTCGCTGAGCAGGCCGAGCCGGTCGATGCCCTTGAGGGAGATGCGGATCGGGTATTCCTGCTGCACGGCGCCCCACTGGGGGACGACCATGCGGTTGCCGTATTTGCTGGCGAGGCTTTCCGCCACGGGGCAGGATTTCTTGTGGACGATCACGAGCCGGTCGCTCATCGAGAAGCCGATCACCGGGTCGCCCGGAATCGGGTGGCAGCATTCCGCGATCCTGTATTCGATCGGGTAGGCGTTGTCCTCGTGGCCGGAGAATTTGCGTTTCTGTCCCGTGGACAGGTCTTTCTCGTCGATGATGGCCTTGAATTCCTCGGGACCGAGCAGGCCCAGTCCGATGCGGAAGAAGAGTTCATCTTCATCGTGGAGCTGGGTGTAGTCCTGGAACTTGCGTACCAGTTCCTTGCTGTTCTGCAGGCCCATCAGGTGGACGCGCTCCCCGAAGATGCGCTCGCCGTCGCGGGCGATGCTGTCGAAGTCGCGGCGGAAGTACTCGATGACGCGGTTCCGGGCATAGCGGGTCTGCAGGAAGGACACCCAGTCCATCTTCGGACGGGCGTTCTCCGCGGTGATGATCTCGACCTGGTCGCCTGCCTTGAGGGTATGCGAGAGCGGGACGAGCTTCATGTTGACTTTGGCGGCGATGGCCCGGTTGCCGATCTCCGTATGGATCTGGTAGGCGAAGTCGAGGGCGGTCGCGCCGCCGCGGATCGCCCGCTGTTCGCCCTTGGGCGTGAAGACCACGATCTCGCTGCTGACCAGGTCCCTGTGGATGATGTCCAGCAGTTCCAGGGCGCTCAGGTCGTCGCTCAGGAGGATGTCTTGCACTTCGGCGAGCCACTTGTCCATTTCGGAGCCGTTCTCGGAGATGTAGCCGTCATTCTTGTAGGCCCAGTGGGCCGCGATGCCCTTCTCGGCGATGTCATCCATGCGCCGGGAGCGGATCTGTACCTCCATCCAGAAGCCCGAATGGCTCATCAGGGTGCAGTGCAGGGCTTCGTATCCGTTGTTCTTGGGCTGGGAGATCCAGTCGCGGCGCCGGGAGAGATTTTCGCGGTAGAGGTGCGTGACGGTGGAGAAGATGAGGTAGGCCTGTCCGCGCTCGGCCTGTACGTTGTTTTCGTCCGGGTCGAAGATGATGCGGACGGCGTAGAGATCGTAGATCTGCTCGAAGGGGACCTGCTTCGTGCGCATCTTGTACCAGATGGAATAGGGGGTCTTGATCCGCTTCTTGATCGTGAAGTGGTAGCCGGCCTGGCTGAGGGCTTCCGAGATGGGGGCGATGAAGTTGTCGATGTCCTTGTCACGCGATGCGACGTTGCCGGCGATGCGCTCGGTGATGCGGCGATAGTCCTCCGGCTCCTTGTAGCGGAGCCAGATGTTCTCCATCTCCGACTTGACGCTGTACAGGCCAAGTCGGTGCGCCAGCGGGATGAAGATGAACATGGTTTCGGAGAGGATCTTGTCCCGCTTGTGCTCAGGCATGAACTCGATGGTCCGGCAGTTGTGCAGCCGGTCCGCAAGCTTGATCAGCACCACGCGCACGTCGTCGCCCAGCGTGAGCAGGATGCGCTTGAAGTTCTCCGCCTGCATGCTTTCCGTGCCCATGACCTCGCCCTTGCGGTCTTCGTTGTCCAGCACGGTCTTGATCTTGGTCAGGCCGTCCACGAGGGTGGCGATCTTGTCGCCGAAAAGGTTGCGGATGTCGTCCACCGTGTAGGCTGTGTCCTCGACGACGTCGTGCAGCAGGGCGGCGCAGATGGATTTGCAGCCCAGGCCTATTTCCGAGACGACGATCTCGGCCACGGAGATCGGGTGCAGGATGTAAGGCTCGCCAGACCGGCGGCGGACGTCCTTGTGGGCCTGGTTGGCGAACTGGAAGGCCTTGCGGACGGTCTCCACCTCCGACTTGTCCTTGCAACGTCCGGCGGCGACTTTCATCAACGAGTGGTAGGCTTCGTCGATGCGGCGGTAATCATCGGGTGTGAACTGGGAGAGACTCATTATTGGTTATCGGTGTCCCACGCGGAGACTTTATATTGGTCGACATTCTGGAAACTGTATGTAAGCTGCGCACCGTAGATGATGATCTGCCAGCTGAAGTTCAGCCAGATCAGGAAAAGGGGCACGGCGGCCAGGATTCCGTAGGCCTGGCTGAGCCGTCCCACGAACATCTGCGTGTTCAGGTACAGGTGTTGGAAAAGCATGAAGATCAGGCCGGCGATCAGTGCCGCCCAGAAGGCGTACTTCGGCTGGACGTAGACGGCCGGAATGTACTTGTACATTACGGTCAGGGTGCCCACGAGGATGGCGTAGAAGGCCAGGTTGCCCAGCCACTTGAAGAGTCCGCGGACTTCCTTCATGTCGAGGCCGAAAAGTTCGGTCAGGTTGGTGGCGTAAACGACTCCGGAACTGAATATGATCAGGATGAACGGCGTCAGGAAGAGCACCAGGAAGTAGAACCCGAATCGCTTGTAGATCTTGCGGGGGATCTTGAGGATGCCCCATACGTTGTTGAACACACGCTCCACCTGGAACATCATCCACAGGATGGCCCAGAGGAACATGAGGGCGGAGACGAGCCCGATCCCGCCGCCTTGCGCGGAAGTGAGGATGGCGCTTGCCCGTTCGGAGAGCAGGGAGACGATTTCCGGATGGGAGGGCAGGATGATGCCGAGGATTTCGGTGATTTTGTTGTCCAGGCCCAGACCGCCCGTGACGGCAAAGGCGAAGGCGATCGAAGGCACGAGGGCGAGGGTGATGAAGTAGCTCAGCGAGACGCACTGGAAGCCCATCCGGTTCTCCATGAAGGTCTTGAAGGTGATGCGGATGATCTTCCAGGTGCGGACGAGCCAGGCGTAGAACCTGGAATCCCCGCTGGTGTCGAGGGTCCAGATCCGGTCGGAGAACAGGTCCGTTATTTTGCTGGCTATCTTCATCGTATGGCTCAAAACAACGTTAATTCTTCAATGACCTGCCCCTTGCCCGGCCGGTCGGCGTCAGCGGGCTTGCCCCCGTCGGGCAGAGAAAAACGTCCTCGCTCCGCTGCGGAAATGCCCTCCGAGGGCAACCTGCTGCCCGACTCGCCGGATTGGCAGGGCTCTTCCGTAGCCGTTCTCCCGGGTAGGGTCGGGCGTGCGGAGCTTAGCCCGATAGCGGAGGAAGAGCCGCTGCCAGACGGCGTCTGTGCGGGCAGCATGGCGCGGAATTCTTCTTCCGAGATGACCGGGATCCCCAGTTTCTCACACTTCTTGAGTTTCTCCGGACCGGGCTTGGCGCCGGCCAGCAGGAAGGCGGTGGCCCCGCTCACGGAGGAGCCGGCCTTGCCGCCGTGGGCTGCAATGAGGTCTTTCATCCGCTCGCGGCTGATGCTGAAGTTGCCGGAGATGACGATGGTCTTGCCCGCCAGGGCGTCGGAGAGGGCGGTGTCCTGTCCGGCTCCGTCGAAGCGGAGGCCGGCGGCGCGCAGCCGGGCGATCTGCTCCAGCTGGACGGGATCGTGGAGGAAGTCGTAGATGCTGCGGGCGATGACCTCGCCCACGTCGCCGACTTCGAGCAGCTGCTCCTGCGTGGCGGCCGCCAGGGCGTCGATGCTGCCGAAATCGATAGTTGTTCGCGTTATTATAACCGAGTTGAACGGCGCAGGCTTAATGGCCGCCGAATCGGCAATTACTCCGTTGACTTGTGTGACATTCATTGCTGAATCAATTCCAACGGCAAAATTATAAAAAACGATGTTGATTTTATTTGTTTTGTGCCGAATTTGAGTTTTTAAAAAGAAATGTCCCAAAAAGTTCGGTAGGAGGAAGTCTCCATCTTTCCTTTTTGGGACATTTTATGCGGCTGCCCGGTAATGCTAAATCTGTATTGGGCAGAGAAGCATGAGCACATCCTCGTCGGGGTTTTTCTCGAGCGGGATAAATATGCCGGGTTTCAGAGGA
>CAJOMY010000101.1 GCA_905235775.1 uncultured Bacteroidales bacterium
CGGCGGGCGAACTTCATCGCGTCCTCCACCACCCAGCGGATGCCGTCCAGGCCGCTGTGTTCCATGTTGCCGCGCGCCCAGGTGACCACCTGCCGTACGGAGTCCAGGTGCGTCACGTCTGCGCCGGCGGCCTTGGCGGCCAGGGAGGCGCCGCCGGTATAGGCGAAGAGGTTCAGCACGCGGGGTGCGCGGCCCAGCCGGTCGGCGAGGGCGTGCGTCCGGCGGTAGATCCAGTCCCAGTTTGGGGCCTGCTCCGGGAACACGCCGACGTGCTTGAACGAGGTCAGGCCGAGCCGGAGATCCATCTTCAATCCGTCAGGATTCGCATAGCGGATATGCCACTGGTCGTCCATCTTCCGGAGCCGGTTCCAAGTCCCGCTGTCCTCTTTGCCGGCCTTGCCGAATCCGGCACCGGGCGTGAAGGTCGTGTGGGCGAGCCGGCGCCACTCCGCATCGGACAGGGACTTGTCCCAAAGCGCCTTGGGCTCCGGGCGTGCCAGCACATAGGCGCCGAAGCGCTCCAGTTTCCCGCCTGCACCGCTGTCCAGCAGTTCGTAGTCGCTCCAGGAGGGGGAAGGATATTCTGCCATCATGAGTGCAAAGATAGCTGTTTTTCGTTTAATAGCATTTCTGACTCGATTGACTTATTTCATATAGGGCGAAACTTACGGAAATAATTGTTATCTTTGCAATTCGGAATATTCAAAACATCTTTATAGCTATGCAGCAACACATCGATTCCTACGATTTCGCCGGCAAGAAGGCGATCGTGCGCGTGGACTTCAACGTTCCCCTCAACGAGCAGTTTGAAATTACGGACGACACCCGTATCCGTCGGGCCATGCCGACCCTCAAGAAGGTGCTCGCCGGCGGCGGGTCCCTCATCATCATGTCCCACCTCGGCCGTCCGAAGGGCGTGACGGACAAGTTCTCCCTCAAGCACATCGTGGATCACGTGGCCGATTGCCTCGGCGCACCGGTGAAGTTCGCCGCCGATTGCCAGAAGGCCCAGGCGGAAGTGGCCGCCCTCAAGCCGGGCGAGGCCCTGCTGCTCGAGAACCTCCGCTTCTATGCCGAGGAGGAGGGCAAGCCCCGCGGGCTTGCCGAGGATGCCACCGACGAGGAGAAGAAGGCCGCCAAGGCTGCCGTCAAGGCCAGCCAGAAGGACTTCGTCAAGACCCTCGCTTCCTACGCGGACTGCTACATCAACGACGCCTTCGGCACGGCTCACCGCGCCCACGCCTCCACCGCCCTCATCGCCGACTACTTCCCCAATGACAAGATGTTCGGCTACCTGATGGAAGGTGAGATCAAGGCGATCGACAACGTCCTGAAGAATGCCAAGCACCCCTTCACGGCCATCATCGGCGGCTCCAAGGTCTCTTCCAAGCTCGCCGTGCTCGAGAACATGCTTGAGAAGGTGGACAACCTGATCATCGGCGGCGGCATGGGCTACACCTTTGTCAAGGCCCAGGGCGGACAGATCGGCAACTCCCTGCATGAGGATGACCTCATGCCGCAGGCGCTTGAGATCCTCTCCAAGGCCAGGGAAAAGGGCGTGAAGATCTACCTTTCCGCCGAGACCGTGATCGCCGACGACTTCAACAACGACGCGAACACGAAGATCGTCCCGTCCGACAATATTCCCGATGGTTGGGAAGGCATGGATGCCGGCCCCGCTTCGCTGAAGGAGTGGAAGGAGGTCATCCTCGGCTCCAAGACCATCCTGTGGAACGGTCCCGTCGGCGTGTTCGAAATGCCGACCTTCGCCAAGGGCACGCTTCAGATTGCCGAAGACCTCGCCGAGGCTACGGCGGAAGGCGCCTACACCCTGGTGGGCGGCGGTGACTCTGTCGCGGCCGTCACCCAGATGGGCTATGCCGACAAGGTCAGCTACGTCTCCACGGGCGGCGGTGCCATGCTTGAAGCCCTTGAGGGCAAGGAACTCCCGGGCATCGCGGCCATCCGCGGTTAAATATCCGTTCCGGAATCAATCCTGGAGGCCATGCGCGAAATGCGTGGCCTCTTTCTTTTTGCCGCCCGGCTGCGGATGGACGACTGCGGCCGGTTTCTTCGTCCGGGCGGCGTAGATGAGCAGGGCGATGCCGGCGAGGATGAAGGGGATGGAGAGGATCTGCCCCATGTCCAGGGTCATCGCCTGCTCGAACTCGACTTGCGGCTCCTTGATGAATTCGATCAGGAAGCGGGCGCCGAAGCAGCCCAGCAGGAAGAGTCCGAAGAAAAAGCCGCGGTGGACCTTGTCCAGCTTATATCGGTAGATCCAGACCATCACCAGCCCCAGCAACAGGTAGGAGAAGGCCTCGTAGAGCTGGGTCGGATGCTTGGGTTCCGTCTCGCCGCGCAGCTCAAAGATGAAGCCCCAGGGGAGCGTCGTCACGTCGCCGTAGATCTCGGAGTTGAAGAGGTTTCCCAACCGGATCATGCAGCCTGCGAAGGCCACGGTGATGCAGAGCCGGTCCATGATCCAGAGGAAGTCGAAGTCCTGTTTCTTCCCGTAGTGCCGTGAGAACCACCCCATGGCGAGCAGCAGGGCGATGGCGCCGCCGTGGCTGGCCAGGCCGCCCTTCCAGGGCATGAATATCTCCCAGAATCCCGCCCAGGAGCCGAAATAGTAATCCGGCTGGTAGAAGATGCAGTGCCCGAGCCGGGCACCCACGATGGTCGCGATCAGCAGGGTGTACAGGAGCGGATCCATCAGCTTGGTGTCCACCTTCTCGCGGGTGAAAAACCACTTGAAGAAGTACCAGCCGATGACGAAGCCCGACACGAAGAGCAGGCCGTACCAGCGGACCTCGACCGGGCCGATCTGGAAGAGTATGGGGTTGACGTGCCAGTGCACGTATAGCGGGTTCAGCATAGTTCCAATAATCATAAATCGGACAAATATAAGAATTCTTACTGACAGACAGTGCTAATGGTGCAAAATTTGCATACCCCGTGTGCGCTACAATACGCAGTAGTATTATGAGTAAAATTTTATCTTCAGTAGTCGCTTTATCTCTTTCTGCTTTGGCTTTTGCACAGCCTTCCGATACGGTTGTGACGCCCAGGGTTCTCACCCTTGAGGATGCCCTGAAAGTGGCTTTAAGTGAGAATGCCACCGTGAAGGTGGCAGATATGGAGATCCAGCGCACGGGCTATGCCCGCAGGGGGACGTATGCATCCCTGCTCCCCCAAATCAATGGTAACGGTTCGTACCAGCGGACCATCAAGAAACAAGTAATGTATATGGACTTCGATATGGGGGCCTTCGGCAGCGGGGTCGATATCGGAGGAGGTGATACCGGCGGAGAATCGTCCATGCCTGATATGAGTTCCGGAATCGAGGTCGGCCGCTGGAATACCTGGTCGGCCGGCATCAGCGCCAGCATGCCTCTGGTCAATGCCCAGTTGTGGAAAAACCTGCGGATCTCCGAAGAGAACGTGGAGCTCGCCGTCGAGAAGGCGCGCAGTTCCCGTCTCGAGACGGTCAATCAGGTCAAGCAGGCTTTCTTCACCTGCCTGCTTTCCCGCAAGGCTTTTGACGTCTACAAGTCCGCCTACGAGAACGCTCTGGCGAACTTCGAGCAGATCCAGCGCCGCTACAACGCCCAGAAGGCCTCGGAGCTGGATCTCACGCGGGCCAAAACCACGCTGGCGAACGCCATCCCGAATGTCTATGACGCCGAAAGCGCTGTCATATTGTCATTGTGGCAGCTCAAGGCTGTCATGGGTGTCAGCCTGGACGCCGAGATCGACGTGGCCGGCGACCTGGACGATTATGCGGAGCACATGCTCTATGACTTGAACACGGGCGAGAATCTCTCGCTGGAAGACAACTCCACGATGCGCCAGCTGGCCATCCAGGCCGAGCAGCTTGCCGACGCGATCAAGGTCCAGCAGTACGCCTACCTGCCGACGCTCGCGCTGTCCTTCAACTATAGCCTCAACGCAATGACCAATGACTTCAAGTTCAGCGAGTACAGGTGGTCCCCGTATTCCTTCGTGGGACTGAGCCTGTCGGTACCCATCTTCTCCGGCGGGCAGCGGCTCAACGCCGTCCGCCAGGCTCGGGTCCAGGCCCGCGAACTCGATGTGCAGCGCGCCGATACGGAGCGTCAGCTCAAGATTGCCATCCGTCAGTATCTGAACCAGATGGAGACGGCGATGAAGAGTTACTCCTCCGCCCGCACGGCCGCCGAGACGGCACAGAAAGCCTATGACATCGCGGCGAGGTCCTACGACGTGGGCCGCAGTACGCTGACCGACCTCAATGACGCCCAGTTTGCCCTGACGCAGGCCCAGCTCGGGGTCTGCCAGGCCATCTATACCTTCGTCGTGGCGAAGGCGGGCCTCGAAGGCACGCTCGGCGCCGACTTTATCGACGCCGACGGCAATGTTCAACTGAATAAAACTTACACAAATGAATAAGATAGCAATGACTGGACTGGCCCTGGGCGCCCTGGTGTGCGTCTCCTGCGGCCAGCAGAAATCCGGGACTCCCGCCACCGACCCGATGATGGCCGCCCTGAACGCCACCCCGGTGGTTTCCGTGACCACCGCCGTACGGGAGCAAGTGGCCCGTGACGCAGTGTACTCTGCGACCGTGCAAGCCAACGTGATCAACAACATCGCCCCGCAGGCCGGCGGGCGCATCCAGAAACTGAACGTCGAGGTCGGCGACTTCGTCTCCGCCGGTCAGATTCTCGCCGAAATGGACCGTGTCCAGCTTGACCAGGCCGCGCTGCGCCTCAGGAATGATGAGACCGAACTTGCACGCGTGAAGCAGCTCTACGCCGAGGGCGGTGTCTCCCAATCCGACTTCGAGGCGCTCGAACTCGCCTTCAAGGTTTCCGAGAGCAGTTATCGGAACCTGGAGGAGAACACCATTCTGCGTGCCCCGGTGAGCGGTGTCGTGTCTGCCCGCAATTACGACCGCGGCGACATGTACACGATGACACAACCGATCTACGTCGTGCAGCAGATTACCCCGGTGAAACTCCTCGTCCCCATCTCCGAGACGGACTACACCCGCGTGAAGCGCGGCGACAAGGTCTCCCTGACGGCGGACGCCCTGCCGGGCAAGACCTTCACGGGGACCATCTCGCGTCTCTACCCGACGATCGATCCGATGACCCATACCTTCAGCGCAGAAGTACACGTGCCCAACACGGCCCGTGAGCTGCGTCCTGGCATGTATGCCCGCGTGAACGTGGACTTCGGCTCCGTCGAAAGCGTAGTGCTGCCGGATGTCGCCGTGCTCAAGCAGCAGGGCTCCGGCCAGCGCAATGTCTTCGTGCTCCGGGAAGATGGCACGGTGGAGCTTCGCCTCGTCTCGGTCGGCCGCCATTTCGGCACCCGGTATGAGATCGTCTCCGGCGTGGAGCCTGGCGAGCAGGTCCTGACGAGCGGACACACCTCCCTTCGGTCCGGCGATAAAGTGGAGGTGCAACGATGAGCATCTATCGTTCCGCGGTCGAACATCCCGTGACGACCGCCTTGATTTTCATCGCTTTCGCGATCCTGGGCGTCTTCTCACTGACGCAGACGTCCATCGCCCAGCTCCCGGAGTTTGATTCCAACACGATCATGGTGATGTCCTCCTATCCCGGCGCGAACGCGCAGGATATCGAGACCAACCTGACCAAGGTTCTGGAGAACGCCCTCAACGGCGTGGAAAACCTCAAAGAGCTGAATTCCCAGTCCAAAGAAAACATCTCCCTGCTGACGCTGACTTTCAATTACGGCGTGGACATCGAGACGGCGACCAACAACGTACGAGACCGCTTGGACATGGTCAATTCGGTTCTTCCGGACGGAGCTTCGCTGCCGGTCATCTTCAAGTTCAGCGCGTCGGACATCCCGATCATGCTGATGTCCGCTACGGCGGACGAGAGCATCCTCGGACTGGACAAGATTCTGGACGACAAACTCGCCACGCCGCTGGCGCGCGTCCCCGGCGTGGATCTCGACGACAACGCCCTGTATCAGTTCGTAGAGAAACCTTTCTTCGACGATCCTTCCGAATATCAGAAGATCCTGCAGATGGGATGGCAGAACTGGAACGGCATGTATCTGTGCCAGATCCAGAACCCGCCGTTCACGTCGCCGGATCAGCTGATGCAGCGGTACGGCCTGCTGGGCGCCACCCTCGGCAAAACGCTCGGCTACATATACGGCCACGGGCTTGTCCCGATCTTCGAGTCCGCCTGCGCCCCGATCTTCGATACTCTGTCCATGGCACGCTCCATGGCGGAATTCCTGTATGACCTGATGGATGATCCGGGCCCGATCATGGACATCATCAACACCTATCAGCCCATGGCGGACGAACAGACCATCGGCATGCTGAAAGCCAACAACGGCACACGCGCCGGCTGCTTCGCGATGCGCTCTTCCGCATCCTTCCTGTC
>CAJOMY010000102.1 GCA_905235775.1 uncultured Bacteroidales bacterium
GGAACCTTCCGGGGGCGAGCTGCCGCTGCCGCGGAGCCGCACTCGACTGACAATGGACAAAGAAGGCGACCAATAATCACTTATTAGTCGGCCTTTTTTATTTTGCGGACTGTCCGACCCGCAGCGCCGGCCCGGTCAGGACAACATCATGCGCTGCGTGGACATCGCGTTGATGCGGGAATGCTGATCAGCGGTATTCTTCGTACTCCGGCATGGCGAGCTGGGAGAGGAAGTCCTTGAGCTTCTGCTCGTCGCGTGGGCAGATCATCAGGACGTCGTCGGTGTCGATGACGATGAAGTCTTCCATTCCCCGCAGGGCCAGGAGTTTGCCTTCCTTGGTGGAATAGACGATGTTGTCGGAGCAGTCCTTGAGCAGGCGTCGGCTGGTCCGGTTGAGGGCGTTGCCGTCCGCGTCGTGGTACGCGAGGTATTCGTACAGGGATTCCCAGTTTCCGATGTCGGCCCAGCGGAATTCCGCGGGATAAACCCATGCGTTGTCCGTCTTCTCCATGACCGCGTAGTCGATGGAGGTGCGGGGCATGTCGGTGTAGATGCGGTCCACGAAGGCTTGCTGCTCTCCGGTGCCGAGCACATCGCGCCAGCCGACCCAGAGATTGGTGATTTCCGGGGCGTATTTCTCCATCTCCTTGCGGATGGCGTCGGCGCGCCAGACGAAGATACCGGAGTTCCAGAGGAATTCGCCGGTGTCGATGAACACGCGGGCGAGGTTTGCGTCAGGTTTCTCGGTGAAGGTCTTGATCTTGACGGGGCGCCGTTCTTCCGGCTTGCCGGCCATCTGGATGTAGCCGAAGTTGGAGTCCGGACGGGTCGGGACGACGCCCAGGGTGATGAGTGCGTCGGATCCGGCCGCATACGAAAGCGCCTCAAGCAGGGTGCTGTTGAAGATCTCGTGCCGGGCGATGGCGTGGTCGGAGGGCGTCACGACCGTGATGGCCTCCGGGTCCCGCTGCAGGATCACGTAGGTGGCGTAGGCGATGCAGGGGGCCGTGTTGCGGTTGTAGGGCTCGAGCAGCAGGTTCTGTTCCGGGAGCTCGGGGAGATGGGAGCGGACCTGGTCCCGGTAGCGCTCCAGGCTCACCACGATGATGTTCTCTTCCGGGATCACGTTTTTCATGCGGTCGTAGGTCCGGCGCAGGAAAGAGCGGCCCTGGATGCTGAAATCGAGGAACTGTTTGGGCTGGTCAGCCCGACTGATGGGCCAGAAGCGGGAGCCGATGCCGCCGGCCATGATGATGCAGTAGTAGTGGTTATTAAGCATATAGTGGGATGAAAGCTTGTGGATAATATTCTATTTCAAAGTCCGCGCCAGTCCCGTAGAAGACGACCGACATCACATCGAAGAAAACTTCCAGGTCGGCGGGCAGTTCCTTGCGCTCCCCGGCATGCAGGAAAGCCTGCGCCGCGGCGACCAGGCGCCGCTGTTTCTCGCACCCGACGTTGCGCTGGGGCTCGGCCATCACCGGGGCCACACGGCTTTTCACTTCCACGAAATGGAGTTCCTGGCCCGAGAGGGACACGATGTCCAGTTCGAGGTGCCCGCTGCGCCAGTTGCGCGCGAGGATCTTGTGGCCGAGCCGCATGAGGTACCGACTGGCTTCTTCTTCGCCTTTGCGGCCGACGACGGCCCTGTTCGTTTTCATAGCTTGACGACGGTTACGCCGGTGCCGCCGGTGCGGACGTCTTCGTCGCCGACGGTCAGACCGGGGATGGTCCGGAGGTATTTCTGGATCTCCTCGCGCAGCACCCCGGTGCCTTTGCCGTGGATGATGCGTACGGAGCAGACGCCGAGCATGACGGCGTCGTCGATGAAGTGCGTGACGATGTCGAGGGCGTCGGCAAGTCGCTCGCCGCGCACGTCGATTTCGGGCTTGAAGGAGAGTTTGCGCTCCGTGATGGCGCGGTCGACCTTCTGCTGCACGGGGGCGAATGCCTTGCGGGACGCTTCGCGGAATTCGTTGGAGGAAATGCGCTCCACGCGTGCGGGAGCCATGGTGCTGGTGATGTTGCCGACGATCACGGTGACGGACTTGCTGCTGATCTTGGCCACTTCGCCCACGAGGCCGTTCTCCCGGATGCGGACTTTCTCGCCCACCTTGAGCGGCTCGCTGCGGACGGGTTCGGCGGCAGTTGACGCGTCCCCGGATTTCCTGCGCTTCCTGAGCTGTTCGAGCTTGCGGTCGATGTATTCGTCACGCGTTTTCTGCTCCTCGGCCTTGCGCTGCTCGAGCGCGCCCAGGAAGCCCTGAAGCTCCTGGCGGGCTGCCTTGGTCTGCTCCTTGCCGGCCTGGGCCTCACGAATGTCGCGGATGGTTTTCTCGACCTGACTGCCTGCACCCTTGACAATCCGCTCCGCCTCCTCGCGGGCCTCGTCGAGAATGGCTTTTTTCTGCTGCAGGATGTCCTCGAGTTCGCGCTCATAGCGCTCGGTGATGCCCTCGAGGGCCTTGTCGGTGTGCTTGATCTTCTGGAGCTTCTCGTCCAGGGCCCTGCGGTTGCGCGCGATTTTGCGCAGGTTGCGCTCGATGCCGACGAATTCCTCCCCGGCGCGCGACTCGGCGTCCTTGACGATGCTCTCGGGCAGGCGCATCTTGCGTGCCAGCTCAAAGGCGAAGGAGTTGCCGGGCAGGCCGATTTCGAGCTGGAACATCGGGGCGATCCGCGCGGAGTCATACAGCATGGCGCCGTTGACCACATGCGTGTCGGCGCCGGAGGCATACAACTTGAGATTCGTGTAGTGCGTGGTGATCACGCCCCGCACGCCGCGACGGTCGATCTCGGCGAGGATCGCCTCGGCGATGGCGCCGCCGGCCGCGGGTTCCGTGCCCGAGCCGAACTCGTCGATGAGCACCAGGGTGTTTTCGCCGGCGTCCGCAAGCAGATCGCGCATGTCCGAGAGGAAGGAACTGTAGGTGCTGAGGTCGTCTTCGAGGTTCTGGTCGTCGCCGATGCTCACGACGATGTGCTCGAATACCGGCAGTTCGGAACTCTCGGAGGTGGGGATGAGCATGCCCCACTGGAACATATATTGGAGGAGCCCGACCGTCTTCAGACAGACGGACTTGCCGCCGGCGTTGGGGCCGGAGATGAGCAGGATGCGCTTCTGCGGGGTGAGGGTGACCGTGAGCGGGACGATGCTGCGCCCCTCGCGGGCGAGCGCCTTTTCCAACAAGGGGTGGCGCGCCTTGCGCAGCGACAGGCTCCCGTCGACCGAGATGACAGGCATGCCGGCCACGAGGTCGAGGGCCGTCTGCGCCTTCGCCATCAGGAAGTCCAGCTCCCCGATGAAGGCGGCGCCGGCCAGCAGGTCGGGCAGGTACGGACGCAGAAAGTCGGTGAATTCGAGCAGGATCCTGCGGATCTCACGTTCTTCCTCGAAGCGGAGCTCGGCGATGTCGTTCTCCAGTTCGATGATTTCCGCGGGCTCGACGAAGGCGGTCTTGCCGGAGGCGGACACGTCGTGTACGAAACCCTGCAGCTTGCGCTTGGCCGAGGTGCCGACCGGGATGAGGTATTTGCCGTCGCGGATGGTCACGTCCGCGTCGGCGTCCACGATGCCCTCCTCCTGCGCCTTGCGGAGGATGGCCCCGGCACGCTTGGAGATGGCGGCCTCCTTGCTGCGCAGGTCGCGCCGGATCTCGAAGAGCCGGTCGGAGGCGGAGTCCTTGATGTCGCCGTATTTGTCCAGGATGGACTCGATGCGCCGCTGTACTTCCGGGAAGGAATGCACGGGTGCGGCGAGCCGCTCCAGCTGCGGGTAGATTCCGTGCTTGATGCTGCCGAAGAAGTGCAGGATGCGGCGGATGGTGTCGGTGACGGTCTTGAGTTTGCCCAGGCAGAGCACGTCGATGCAGGAACCGTCATGCTCCAGTTCGGACAGGAAAGGGATGGCGTCGATGTAGCCCGTGGTCGGGAAATTTTCCTCGAACATCAGGATCAGGCGCATCTCGTCGGTGAGGGCAAGCCGATCCCGGATGATGCCGGCGTCGGTGGAGAAGCCTTCTTCGGCCACACGCCCGGCGGCATAGTCCGTCAGGCAGCGGTCGGCGATCATCTTGCGGATCTTGTCGAAGCCGAGCTTGCTTTCCAGTCGCGTGTCCGTCATTCCGTTTTCTCTCCGAGCAGCAGGCTCAGGCTGTTGAAACTGTTGATGGGCGTGACCTGTCCGCCGCGGACGAGCGAGACGCCGCCGGTCTCCTCGCTGACCACGATCACGTCGGCGTCGCACTGCTCGGAGATGCCGATGGCGGCCTTGTGGCGCATGCCGAAACGGGCGGGCAGATCGGTACGTTCGGTGATCGGGAGGGTGCAGCGGGCGGCGACGATGCGGTTGTCCGCGATGATCATCGCGCCGTCGTGCAGGGGAGAATTCTTGAAGAAGATGTTCATGATCAGGCGGCGGCTGACCTCGGCGTCCAGGGTGTCGCCCGTCGCGACAATGTCTTCCAGCGAGTTGTTGTGCAGGATGAGGATGAGCGCTCCCTCTTTCTGCGCCGACATTTCGCGGACGGCTTCCGTGATCTCGCGCAAAGCGTGCGTGTCCATCTGGCGCGTGCGCCAGGCCGGGAAGAGCCACTGCATGATGTGCTGTCGCTGGAGGGTCGTCTCGGCCCTGCGGCCCAGCGAATTCAGGAAGCGGCGCACCTCCGGCTGGAAAATAACCACCAACGCCACGGCGCCCATGTCGATCAGGGTGCCGAGCAAGGAGGAAATCATCTTCATCCCGAGGGCTTCCGCAATCACGCGGACGAGCAGCACGATGATGATGGCAAGGAAGATGTTGATAGCCGTGGACCCGCGGATCCACCTGAAAATCAAAAAGATAATCAGGGCGACCATCAAGATGTCGAGGACGTCAATCCAGGAAAAGCGCAAAAAATCCAGCATCGCCAAACGATTTACCATACAAAGATAGGATGAAAATCTTGTAAATCAAGTGTTTGTAAATTGAGAAAATAGTTGTATATTTGCAGCCCGCAAAAATGCGGGAAAACTTATAAAGTGTTTATAAACAATTAATTAACAAACCAATGCCTGGATTAATTGGAAAGAAAATCGGAATGACTTCCGTTTTCGGTGCCGACGGCAAGAACATACCGTGCACCGTTATCGAGGCTGGTCCGTGCGTCGTTACGCAGCTGCGTACCGTTGAGAAAGACGGCTATGCCGCCGTGCAGCTTGCCTATGACGAAACCACCGAAAAGCACACCAGCGCGCCCCTGATGGGGCATTTCAAAAAGGCAGGTACCACGCCCAAGCGCAAGCTGGTCGAGTTCAAGGACGATTTTGCCGGCGAACTCGCTCTCGGCACCACGTTCACCGTGGCCGACATCTTCACCGAGGATGTCAAGTTCGTGGACGTGATCGGTACCTCCAAGGGTAAGGGTTTCCAGGGTGTCGTGCACCGTCATCACTTCGCCGGCGTCGGCGGACAGACCCACGGCCAGCACAACCGCCTGCGTCACCCCGGTTCCATGGGTGCATCCTCCTGGCCGTCCCGCGTCCTTCCCGGAATGCGCATGGCCGGTCACATGGGCGACGAGCGCGTGAAGGTCGAGAACCTCGAAGTGCTCAAGGTGCTCCCGGAGAACAATCTTCTCGTTGTCAAGGGTTCCGTCCCCGGAGCCAAGGGTTCTTATGTAATTGTGGAGGCCTAGTGTTATGGAATTAGAAGTATTGAAAATTGACGGCACCAAGTCCGGCAAGAAAGTGACGCTCGAGCAGAACGTCTTCGCGATCGAACCCAACGACCACGCCGTGTATCTCGACGTCGTGCAGTATCTCGCCAACCAGCGTCACGGCAACGCCAAGACCAAGGACCGCAGCGAGAATGCGCACAGCACCAAGAAGCTCGGTCGCCAGAAGGGCGGCGGCGGCGCACGCCACGGCTCCCTCAAGTCGAACATCTTCGTCGGCGGCGGCCGTGTGTTCGGTCCCGTTCCGCGTTTCTATCACAACAAGTTGAACAAGAAGGTCAAGGCCCTTGCCCGCAAGTCCGCGCTGACCTACAAGGCCCAGGAGAATGCCATCATCATCCTCGAGCCGTTCACGATGGATGCACCCAAGACCAAGGAGTTCCTCGCGATCAATGCCGCCATCAAGGCCGGCGACCGCAAGGTTCTCTACGTGCTTCCCCAGAATTCAACCAACATCTATCTTTCATCCCGCAATCTCCCGCAGGTGAACGTCCTCTCCGTTGACGAGATCAACACCTACGCCATCATGAACGCCAACACCCTGGTGCTCATCGACGGCGTGCAGGACATCCTCGCTGAGCGGAACATGCGCTAAAAGTACACGAAGATGGGAATTATCATTAAGCCAATCGTTACAGAGAAGTTGACGGATCAGGGCGAAAAGTTGAACCGTTACGGCTTTATCGTGGATCTTTATCGTGGATGGTAAGGCCAACAAGCTTCAGATCAAGGAGGCCGTGGAGAAGATGTACAATGTCTCCGTGGCCGATGTCAATACGGTGAACTATCACGGCAAGCGCAAGAGCCGCTACACGAAGGCGGGTCTGCTCCGCGGCCGGATGAATCACTTCAAGAAGGCGTACATCACCCTCGCCGGTGATGACAAGATTGATTTCTACGCTAACATTTAAGGGAGGGACAGACAATGGCAGTCAGAAAATTCAAACCGGTTACCCCCGGTCAGAGAAACAAAGTGATCAGCACCTTCGAGGAGATCACCGCGAAGAAACCCCAGAAATCATTGTGCGAGCCCCTCAAGAGCTCCGGCGGTCGTAACAACACCGGTCAGATGACCGTCCGTTACATCGGTGGCGGTCACAAGAGAATGTACCGTATCATCGACTTCCGCCGCGACAAGGACACCTGCACCGCCACGGTCCAGACCATCGAGTATGATCCGAACCGCAGCGCCCGCATCGCCCTTGTGCAATACGAAGACGGAGAGAAGAGATATATCATCGCTCCGAAAGGACTCAAGGTAGGCCAGGTGATCGCCTCCGGCAGCGGCATCGCTCCGGAAGTCGGCAACTGCCTCCCGCTCAGCGAAATTCCTGTTGGTACCCTCGTGCACTGCATCGAGCTCCGTCCCGGCCAGGGTGCCGCCATGGCCCGTTCCGCCGGTACGTTTGCGCAGCTCGCCGCCCGCGAAGGGACCCACGCCGTGCTCCGTCTGCCCTCGGGCGAGACCCGCATGGTGCTCGTGTCCTGCCGCGCCACCGTCGGTGAGGTTTCCAACACCGACCACAACCTGGAGAGCCACGGCAAGGCCGGCCGTCGCCGCTGGCTGGGCAAGCGCCCGCACAACCGCGGCGTCGTGATGAACCCGCACGATCACCCGATGGGTGGTGGTGAAGGCCGCGCTTCCGGTGGACACCCGCGTTCCCGCAAGGGTCTCCCTGCCAAGGGCTACAAGACGCGTAATCCGAAGGCATCTTCCAACAAGTTCATCATCGAGAGAAGAAAGAAATAACAGGAATAAACTTTTGAGATTATGAGTCGTTCTTTAAGAAAAGGTCCCTATATCCAGGAAGCCCTGGAGAAGAGAGTTCTTGCTATGAATGATGGTAGCAAGAAGAAGGAAGTGGTCAAGACCTGGTCCCGTGCCAGCATGATCTCTCCTGACTTTATCGGCCATACGATCGCCGTTCACAACGGGAACAAGTTCATCCCTGTGTACGTCACCGAGCAGATGGTCGGTCACAAGCTGGGCGAATTCGCCCCTACCCGCAACTTTAGAGGTCATTCAGGTAACAATAAGAAGTAATCATTATGGGAAAGCGTAAAAGACTTATGGCCGAGCGCCTCAAGGAGGCGAAGAAGGTTACGGCTGTTGCCAAGCTGAATGACGTCCCCACCTCTCCCCGCAAGATGCGTCTGGTGGCCGACACCGTCCGTGGCGTCGAGGTCAACCGCGCGCTCGACCTGCTGAAATTCTCGAAGAGAGAGGCCTCCGTGCGTCTCGAGAAGCTCATCCGCAGCGCCGTCGCGAACTGGGAAGCCAAGAACCCGGAGCAGAGCAAGGAGCTGGACAACGGCAACGTCTATGTCAAGACCATCATGGTCGACGAAGGCCGCACGCTGAAGCGCATCCGTCCGTGCCCGCAGGGCCGTGCCGGTCGTATCCGCAAGCGTTCCAACCACGTCACCGTCATCCTCGATGTCAAACAACCAGTGGAGAATAAGTAATTATGGGACAGAAAACTAACCCTATCAGCAACAGAATCGGTATCACCCGTGGTTGGGACTCTAACTGGTGTGGTGGTAACTATGCGGAGAAGATCGCTGAGGACTTCGAGATCCGCAAGTATCTCGGCAACCGTCTGGCCAAGGCCAGCCTCAGCCGCATCGTCATCGAGCGTACCCTGAAGCTCATCACCGTCACGATCTACGCGGCCCGTCCCGGTTTCATCATCGGCAAGGGCGGCACCGAGGTCGACAAACTCAAGGAAGAGCTCAAGAAGGTCACCAAGAAGGATGTCCAGATCAACATCTACGAGGTGAAGCGCCCCGAGGTGGACGCCAACATCGTGGCTGACAGCATCGCCCGTCAGATCGAGGGCCGCGTGTCCTATCGCCGCGCCATCAAGATGGCCATCGCCAACACGATGCGCGTCGGTGCGGAGGGCATCAAGGTCCAGATCGCCGGCCGTGTCGGCGGCGCCGAAATGGCCCGCAGCGAAATGTTCAAGGAAGGCCGTACGCCGCTCCATACGTTCCGCGCCGACATCGACTATGCCCTGGCCGTCGCCAACACCAAGGTCGGCACCCTCGGCATCAAGGTGTGGATCTGCAACGGTGAGCGCTATGGCAAGCAGGACCTCACCCCTGCCGCCCTGGCCGCTGCCAACGCCCAGGCCACCGGTCAGAACCGGGGTGGCCGTGGTGGCGACCGCCGTTCCCGCCGGGACGGTGACCGCGACCGCCGTCCGCGCCGCGACAACAAGTAAGACGTTGACAATTGTCAATTAATTGCTAGGCCGGTTCCGGGTTTCCGGAACCGGCCTTTGTAGTGTAACAACCATCCGAATCAGATCATGAAGAAATTTGCGTTGATCGCAGCGGCGGCCCTGATGGTGCTGGCCGGCTGCAAAGCGAAACAGACGGACGAGGAGATCCTCGCCGCTTTCCAGGCGGACATCGAGACCCTGATGAACGACTACCGCACGTCCGCGGAGGCCGTCGATGCCGACGAGGCCCTGACCGACGAACAGAAGGAAGTGAAGTTCGACGAGCTCCAGGAGTCCGTCATGGCCAAGATCGTCGAAACCGGCCGCAAGGTGCTCGCCAGGAACGCCTCCAACGTCGAGGTGGCGCCGAAGGTCGTCGCCAACATCTACTCCTATATGGACGATGCCGAGCTGGAGGCCCTGCTGGCCCCGCTCAGCGACGAGGTGAAGGCCACCGAGGCCGTCTCCTACATCCTGGGCAACCTGCAGACCAAGAAGGCCACGGCCGTGGGCAAGAAGTTCGTCGATTTCACGGTCGATCATGTCGCCGGGGTCGATAAGGCCGGCAACCCGATCTATGAGAAGAAGAGCCTGTCCGACTTCGTCGGCAAGGGCAAGGTGATGCTGGTGGATTTCTGGTCCCCCTGGTGCCCGCCCTGCAAGGCTGAGATCCCCAACATCAAGGCCGTCTGGGAGAAATACCACGGCGCCGACTTCGACGTGCTGAGCGTCGCCGTCTGGGAAGAGAGCCGCAAGATGGACTGGCACAACACCATCGACACCGCCGCCTTCTACGGCATGAAGTGGCACCAGCTCAACAACGGCCACCAGGAGCCCGCCTCCCTCTACGGCATCGAGGGCATTCCGCATATGATCCTGTTCGACAAGGACGGCACCATCCTCAAGCGCGGGGACGACCTGCGCGGTGACAAGACGGCGAAGGCCGTCGCCGAGGTCCTTGGACGTTAGGGAGAAAATACAGCTTCTGCCGCATTCCCCGGGTGTCTATCGCTATTATGACGCCGCGGGGAATGTGATCTATGTAGGCAAGGCGAAGGACCTGAGCAAG
>CAJOMY010000103.1 GCA_905235775.1 uncultured Bacteroidales bacterium
AATATTAATAATATTCATGATTTTATGAAAAATCATAAAGTCACATTAAGAAATGATTTCGATAAAAAACACGTCGAAAAATTTTTATCGGCCAAAGAAGAAGCATTTAAAATACCTTTCTTATTTTTCCCCTCAAGCTGAAACTCAACTACCGCAACAACCTGCTCCTGCTGGAGAACAACCTGCCCGCAACGCTGGGTCCGCGCCACGCGCGGGGCCGCATCCGCGTGCGCATAATTTTGGATTGTACCGCGGCAATCGTATATTTGCTGTCAGGAAAAACGTCCGCCGCCCGGGCCGTCCGGGACGCACACCGCGAATACCGCCGGCTCCGCGACACGCCGGGCGCAAAGACGGCCCCCGGCGCGCCCGGGCGTGTGAAAGGGCTGTGGAATGTGTGCATCCTGCTGCAGGCCGCCCTGCGGGGGAAGGATATCTTTAAATTTGTGAGACGCTATGAAGATAGTCATTGAGGGGGCCGGTGAAGTCGGTTCCCACCTTGCGAAGATGCTTCGCGCCGAAGCGAACGAAGTCGTGGTGATCGACGACAATGCCGCCCGCATCGCCGCCTTGAGCGCGTATGTCGATGTCGAGACTGTACTCGGCAACCCGTCGTCCATCGAGATTCTGCGGGCCGCCGGCGTGGCCAAGGCGGACCTGTTCATCGCCGTCTATCCGCTCGCCGCGCAGGAGATCAACATCGTGGGAGCGCTGCTCGCGGGGCAGCTTGGCGCCGCCAAGGTCATCGCGCGCGTCAATGAAGAGGACTATCTCAGTGCGGAGAACAAACTCATATTCAAGGAGCTGGGTATCGAACTCATGTTCTATCCCGAGAAGAGCGCAGCCGACGAAATCGTGGCCTTCCTCAAGCACAATTCCACCGCCGAGACGATGGACTTCGCGCGCGGGCGCCTGCAGATCGCCGTCTTCAAGCTCACCGAGGATTCCCCCATCCTGGACCTCAAGCTCCTCGAATTCATCAAGGACTCCACCCCGGAAGAGCTCCAGCAATTCCGCGTGATCGCCATCTCGCGCGACGAGAAGACCATCATCCCCCGGCTGGACACGAAGTTCCTTTACGGCGATCTCGTCTTCACGATCACCACGCGCGAAGGCACGGAGGCGCTCTACCGCCACTTCGGCAAGACCAATGTCTCCATCGACAGCGTGTTCATCCTGGGCGGCGGCCCCATCGGCGAGATGCTTGCCCGCACGCTGGACCGCAGCGGCCTGAAGGTCAAGCTCGTGGAGAGCGACAAAAACCGCTGTATCGAGCTGTCCGAGAAGTTGCCCGAGACGGTCCGCATTGTTTGCGGAGACGGCCGGAACTCCGATTTCCTCTATGAAGAGGGCATCCAGGAATATGCCGCCTTCGTGGCCCTGACAGGCAATGACGAGAGCAACGTCCTGTCTTGCGTCGTGGCCAAGAAATTCGGCGTGCAGCGCACCATCGCCGAGGTCGAAAACATCGAGTACATTCATATCGCCGAGGAAATGGGCGTGGACAACGTCATCAACAAGAAGCTGATCACAGCCGGGCGCATCTTCAAGTTCACCCTGTCCGGCAGGGCGCGCGTCGTGCGCTACATGACCGGGACCAACGCGGAAGTCATCGAATATACGGTGGCGCCGGGGTCGGCCATCACCACCGGCCCGATTAAGGATATTGATTTCCCGCGGAACGCCATCATCGGCGGCGTGATTCGCGGAAGCGAATCATTCATCGCCGTGGGCGACACCGTCATCCAGCCTTACGACCGCGTGGCCATCTTCGCCCTGCCCGAGACCATCCAGGACATCGACAAGTTCTTCAAATAACCCTGATAAACAACTGATATTATGAGAAACATCCTGCTCGCCATCGATTTACAGAAAGATTTCATCTACGGTGCCCTCACGGTGCCGGGCGCGACGGCCGTACTGCCGGCCATCGACGCGGTCAAGAACCGCTTCGACCTTGTCTATTTCACGCTGGACTGGCATCCTGTGGACCATTGTTCCTTCCGGGAGCAGGGCGGTCCCTGGCCGGTGCACTGCGTACATCATACGGAAGGGGCCTCCCTGGATCCCGGAGTGCTCGCAGGCCTGCCGGAGGAGAAGACGCGCTTCATCCTGAAAGGCCGCGTGCAGGCTCCGGAGGAGTACGGCGCCTTCGTGGGATTCGACCCTGCCGACCAGGATCTTTTCGAACCCGGCGACGAAGTGGTGGTCTGCGGCATTGCCGCGGAATATTGTGTCCTCGAGTCCCTCAAGAACCTGTATGCCATCAGCCGGACGATCGGCTTCACGGTCAAGGTCTATCTCGAGGGGACGGCGAAGTTCGACAGCTACGGCACCGTTCTCTCCTTCATGGCCGAAAACGGCATCGAACGCTACGTTCGATAAGCCGGGAGGCGCTGTGACATTCTGTCATTGGCAGAGCTTTTGCTCTTGCAAAGGAGCAAACACAACGAGAACATGGCAGACAACAAAGATAAAGTGCAGGAACCGAAGGCGGAAACGCCTGAGCAGCAGGCTCCGCAGGCAGCCGAACCGAAGAAGAAACAGAAGAAGGAAGACCGCAGGACCGACGAACTGAAGAAGCAGGTCGCCGAGCTTTCTGACAAATTGGCGGCCGAGAAGGACAGTTATATCCGCCTGATGGCGGAGTTCGAGACCTTCCGGCGCCGCTCCTCCGAAGACCGGCTGAACCTCATCGCCTCCGCCTCGGCCAAGACCATCGAGGGCCTGCTCCCCGTGCTCGATGACTGCGAGCGTGCGATGGAGATGCTGGCCCAATCGTCCGACGAGGCCGCAAAAGAGGGCACCTCACTGATTTACAACAAATTGATGGATTACCTCAAGACCCAGGGCCTGGCCCGGATCGAGGCCAAAGGCGAAGTCTTCGACACGGATTTCCACGAGGCGGTGACCCAGTTTCCGGCTCCGAGCGAGGACATGAAGGGCAAGGTGATCGACGTGATCCAGACAGGCTACACGCTGGGCGGCAAGGTCCTGCGCTATGCCAAGGTGGTCGTGGGAGCATAAGACTATGGCTGAAAAGAGAGATTACTACGAGGTTCTGGGGCTCCAGAAAGGAGCCTCGGCCGACGATATCAAGGGCGCCTATCGCAAGGCCGCCCTTAAATGGCATCCGGACCGCTGGGTCAGCGGCACGGATGCGGAGAAGAAGACTGCGGAAGAGAAGTTCAAGGAGGCCTCAGAGGCCTATTCAGTCCTCAGCGACCCCGACAAGAAGGCGAAATACGACCAGTTCGGTTTTGCCGGCGTGGAAGGGGCCGGTGCGCAGGATTGGAGCCAGGGCTTCGGCAACCTGAACGACATCCTGAACAACCTTTTCGGCGGTGCGTTCGGTGGCTTCAGCGGCTTCGAAGGATTCGGCTTCGGCGGCCAGCAGGGTCCCCGGACTCCGCGCGGCCGGGACATCCGGACCCGCGTCAAGGTGACCCTCGAGGAGATTGCGAACGGCTGTGACAAGGAGGTGACCATCGAGCGCAACCGGCCTTGCCCGGACTGTGGCGGCCGTGGCGCCAGGAGCAGCACCGACATCAAGACCTGTCCCACCTGCAAGGGAGCCGGCCAGGTCCAGCACGTGACGAACACACTCTTCGGCCGCGCCATGTCCACTTCCGTCTGTCCGCAGTGCGGCGGCACCGGCAAGGTGATCACCAACCCCTGCGGCCGTTGCAAGGGCACCGGCCTCGTCCGGGTCAGGGAGACTGTCAAGGTCCACATCCCGGCGGGCGTGGAAAACGGCATGCAGCTGTCGCTGCGCGGCGAAGGCCATGCCGCGCCGCAGGGCGGCGTGAACGGTGACCTGCTGGTCATCGTGGAGGAGCAGCCGCACGCCCAGCTCAAGCGCGACGGCGTGAACCTCTTTTATACGCGCGTGATCAGTGTCGCGGACGCCATGCTTGGCTGCGAGATCCAGGTTCCCGGCCTGGACGGGGTGCAGCGTCTGAAACTGGATCCCGGCACGCAGTCCGGCACGGTCGAGCGCCTGCGCGGGAAGGGTCTGCCGTCCGTGAACGGCTACGGCCTGGGCAGCCGCGGCGACCTCTATGTCAAGATCCTGGTCTGGATCCCGCGCAAACTGGGCCGCACGGAGCGGGAAGCCATCGAGAAGATGCGCGAGTCCGTCCGTCCGGATCCGAACCGGGAAGACAAGGCCCTTTTCGAGAAGGAGAGCCAGTACTTTTAGGAATAAAAAATCCTAAAAAAAATTTTGGAAGTATCTGAAAAGTTCCTACATTTGCAATCCGAAAAGAAAGCAGCCTCTCTTCGAACGGTTTGATGATGCTGCCTCTTCCCATATCATTGACATATTATGGATTTGATTAACTTAGTGGAGCAGTCGTTCTCGCAGAACAAAACTGCCTCCTACCCACAGTTCAAAGCCGGTGACACCATCACGGTGACGTACCGGATCAAGGAAGGCGACAAAGAGAGACTCCAGAGCTTCCGCGGCGTGGTGATCCAGATTTGCGGATCCACCCCCTACACGAAGACCTTCACCATCCGCAAGGTTTCGAACGGTGTCGGCGTCGAGAGGATTTTCCCTTACGAGTCCCCGGCCATTGACAAGATTGAACTGAACAAAGTCGGTAAAGTCCGTCGCGCACGCATCTTCTACCTCCGCAACCTCTCTGGCAAGAAGGCTCGCATCAAGGAAGCCAAGCGTGTTGTGAAAGACGCCCCGGCAGAGTAAGATAGACCGGCCCTGCGCCGGTTGGTAATGGCGCCTTAGCTCAGCTGAATAGAGCATTTGACTACGGATCAAAAGGTCGCAGGTTTGAATCCTGCAGGCGTCACGAACAAAAAGCCCTCACAGAATGCGCTGTGAGGGCTTTTTCGCATTTTGGTGCTTTATGGCATAAATTCCTCGTCATCCACGATCAGCCCCAGGCTGCCGAGCCGGGCGATGAGACGGTCCTCGAAGTCCCGGTCCGCAATCCGCCGGGACATGTTGAGTACCAGGCTGTCGCCGTAGCCGACGCAGGCGGAGGCACCGGAATTGCCCCGCTGGCGGGAAAATCGAGCGGGATCAAGGACGAATGTTGTCCGGTTTTTGTTTTATCCCGTAGTTTTTCGGGACGAAATGACTACCTTTGTGCTATGACCATCATCGATGCCCATTCCCATCTGTGGCTGCACCAGGAAGCGGTCGTGGACGGCCAGCCCGTCCGGGCGCTCCCGAACGGCCGCGCCTGCTTCTTCGGCGAGGAGCGCCAGATGCTGCCGCCCTTCATGATCGACGGGCGCAACAGCGCGGAAGTCTTTCTCTCCAATATGAATTACGCACAGGTCGGCGCCGCCGTCGTGGTCCAGGAGATCATCGACGGCAATCAGGACGACTACCTGCGCCAGGTGCAGCAGCGTTGGCCAGACCGCTTCTTCTGCTGCGCGCTGCTGGACATCGACCGGGGCGGACTGACCGTGCCGGAGGGTTTCCGCGGCGCCGCAATTCCGGGCCACCGGATGCGGCGCGAGCTCGATTCGCCGGAGATGATGGCCGTTTTCAAAGACCTGGAATCCCGCGGAATCCTGCTGTCGATGTGCCTGGCGGACGACGCGCGGCAGATCGCCCAGTTCGCCACGGTCCTGCAGGAATGCCCCCGGCTGAAGGTCGCCATCGGCCATTTCGGCCTGGCCCGCTCGCGCCACTGGCTGGACCAGGTCCGGCTGGCCCGCGCGGAGAACGTCCGCATCGAGAGCGGCGGCATCACCTGGCTCTACCATGATGAATTTTACCCCTTCCCCGGCGCTGTCGGCGCCATCCGGCAGGCGGCGGACGAGGTCGGCATCGACAAGCTGATGTGGGGCAGCGACTATCCCCGCACCATCACCGCCATCACCTACCGGATGTCCTACGACTTCATCCTCAAGTCCGATGCGTTCACCGACAGGGAGAAAGCGGCCTTCCTGGGAGGCAACGCCAAGCGTTTCTACGGCTTCGGCCCCCTGCCGGAGCTCCCGTATATCAAGAACATGTCAGAATGAAAGCACTCCAGATTCCCCAGCCCCGCCAGATCCGCCTGACGGAACTGCCCGTTCCGTCCGCCGGTCCCGGCGAAATCCTGCTGCGGCTGCACTATGTCGGCTTCTGCGGCAGTGACCTCAATACCTGGCGCGGCCGCAACGCGATGGCCAAGCCGGAAGTCATCCCCGGCCACGAGATCGGCGCCGTGATCGCCGCCGTCGGGGCCGGCGTCCCGGAAAGCTTCCGGCCCGGGCAGGTCGTCACCGCCAACCCCTACACGAACTGCGGCACGTGCCCGAGCTGCCGCAACCTGCGCGTCAACGCCTGCGAGCACAATGAGACGCTGGGCGTGCAGCGCGACGGCGCCATGCGCGAATTCATC
>CAJOMY010000104.1 GCA_905235775.1 uncultured Bacteroidales bacterium
GACATCACTTTCTTCAACGAGCTGGTCTTCTTCACCACCGTGCGGTATGCGCCTGCAGCTGGGGTTTTCCCCGCCGCCGAGCCGCGCTACGCCTATTCCAAAAAGGCGATCCTCGTGTCCGGCATCGCCAACGACGCCCCGCTGCGCGCCTTCTTGAGCGACACCTACAAGCTCGTGGACCGCTTCCGCTTCCCGGACCACCACCGCTACGCCTGGAAGGACATCAACCGCATCCAGAATGCCGTGCGCAAGCAGCCGACGGCGGCCGTCATCACCACGGAGAAGGACGCCCAGCGCCTGCTGGACTGCGCAGGAATGCCACAGGCGCTCCTGGAGCGCCTGTTCATGATCCCGATCTCCGCCGAATTCCTCGTCGCTCAGGAACGGGACCTCTTCGCGGACTTCATCGCGACGGTATAATATCTACGGAAATTACAAGGCGGTTACGCCCCCCCTGTTGCGGAAGAATATCATTTCCGAAGCGTCAGACGGTCATGATTTCCTTTTCCTTGGCGGCGACGATTTCATCGACGCGCTTGACATTCTTGTCGGTGATCTTCTGCACCTCGGCCTCGGCCTCCTTCTCGGTGTCCTCGGACATGCCTTCGTTCTTCTGGGCCTTCTTGAGGAGCTCGATGCCGTCGCGGCGGGCGTTGCGGACCACGACCTTGGCGTTCTCGCCGGTGGTCCTGGCCTTCTTGATGAGGTCCTTGCGGCGCTCCTCGGTCAGGGCCGGGACGGTGCAGCGGATGACCTCGCCGTTGTTGCTGGGGGTCAGCCCGAGGTTGGCGTCGATGATGGCCTTCTCGATCTTGCCGATGAGGTTCTTCTCCCAGGGCTGCAGGGCCAGGGTCTTCACGTCCGGGGCGGAGATGGAGGCCACCTGGTGGAGCGGGGTGGGGGTGCCGTAATAGTCGATGGTCACGCCGTTGAATATGGCGGGGTTGGCCTTGCCGACGCGGTAGGTCTTGAGGTCTTCCTCCAGGAAGTTGAGGGCTTCCTGCATCTTGCCGTCGGTCAGGTCGATGATTTCTTTTGCTCTGTCGGTCAACATATCTTATTTCTTTTAGTTGCTATGCATGCACGAGGGTGCCGATTTTCTCTCCGTTGAGCAGGCGCGTCAGGTTGCCGTCCTGCTCGACGTTGAAGACGATGATGGGCACGGGCCCCTGCTCGCAGAGGGCGAAGGCGGTGATGTCCATCACTTTAAGCTTGTCGGAGATGGCTTTCTCAAAAGTCAGCTCGTCGTAGCGCTTCGCGCTCGGGTCCTTCTCGGGATCGGCGGTATAGACGCCGTCCACGCGGGTGCCCTTGAGCAGGGCGTCCGCCCCGATCTCGAGGGCGCGCAGCGCGGCGCCGGAGTCGGTGGTGAAGAAGGGATTGCCGGTGCCTCCGGCGATGAGCGCGACGCCGCCGCGCTCCAGCACGGCCACGGCGTCCTCCTTCCGGTAGTAGTGCGCGATGGGGGTCATCGGGGTGGCGGTGAAGACTTCCGCTTCCACGCCCAGGCTGCGGACGGCTCCGGCGATGGCCAGCGCGTTCATCACCGTGGCCAGCATGCCCATGCGGTCGCCCGTGATGCGGTCGAAGCCCTTGCCCATGCCCTGCAGGCCGCGGAAGAAGTTGCCGCCGCCGTTCACGACAGCCACCTGGTGGCCGGCCCGGACGGCCTCCACAATCTCCCGGGCATAACGGACGAGGTATTTCTCGTCGATTCCCTTGCCGGCGGGGCCTCCCAGGGATTCGCCGCTCAACTTCAGCAAAACTCTCATGACAATGATGTGTAATGGAAAACAAATTTATTTGAAAATTATGAAACTTGCAAGATTCGGGCTATATTTGCAGTCCAGACCAGCATTAATTCAAACGCGATGTTTATTTTCAACTCCTCTATCGGCAAGAAATTCATCCAGGCGGTGAGTGGCGCCTTTCTGATCCTGTTCCTCCTCCTGCACGGTACGATCAACTTCTTTTCCGTCATCGACACCTTCACCGGCAAATTCGGCCTTGTGGCCGGCGACGAAGCGCTTTTCAGCAAGGGTGACGGCCTCTTCAAGCTTGGCTGCGACTTCATGTCCACGCCCATCATCTCCATCATGGTGCCGATCCTGGCCCTCGGTTTCGTGGTACACATCTGCTACGGCTGCTGGCTGACCTGGCAGAACATCCGCGCCCGCGGCGGCTGGCAGCGTTATGAAGTCTCCAGCAAGGCGGCTACGGACTCCTGGTCCGCCAAGAACATGCTCGTGCTCGGTATCATGATCCTGGGCCTGCTGGCCTTCCACCTGACCCACTTCTGGGCCAAGATGCAGCTTCCTGAGATGTTCGGGGTCGGTATGTACGAGAACAACCCGTACTGCCTGCTGGTCACGACCTTCGGCCAGTGGTGGGTCCTTGCCTTCTACGTGGTCTGGTTCGTCGCCATCTGGTTCCACCTCGTGCATGGCTTCTGGAGCATGTTCCAGACGGTGGGCTGGAACGGCAAGACCTGGTTCAACCGCCTGAAAGTCATCGGCGTGATTGTTGCGACCCTGATCGTGGTGCTCTTCCTGGCCACGGCGGTCAACGGATTCTACCAGGCCCATTGGGGCTGGGGCGCCACGCTGTAGCGGTCCTGTTTGTTTTTTCAGAATAATTCCTTACCTTTGCGGTCCCTATTTTGTGTAGGGATCGCAATTTTTATTAACTAATTAAAGATCAAGACAGTGGACACACAAAGCTACAAAACCGTCTCGCTCAACAAAGCGACGGTAGACAAGAAGTGGGTTGTCATTGACGCGACTGATCTCGCTCTTGGTCGTCTCGCCTCCCGCGTGGCGCTTGTCCTTCGTGGCAAGAACAAGCCGGGCTACACCCCGCACGTGGACTGCGGTGACAACGTCATCGTGGTCAATGCGGAGAAGGTCTCCCTCAGCGGCAAGAAGATGACCGACCGGGTTTACACCCGCTACACCGGCTATCCCGGCGGACAGCGGTTCACTACCCCGCGCGAAATCCTCGCCAAGCGGCCCACCGAGCTCGTCCGGAGAGCAGTCAAGGGTATGCTCCCGAAGACGCGTCTGGGTGCCGACCTCCTGGGTAACCTGTTCATCTACGCAGGCCCGGAGCACCCGCACCAGGCACAGAACCCGAAAGTAATCAAGTTGGACGAAATTTAAACAGAGCAAATGGAACAGACACACGCCCTTGGAAGACGTAAAGCAGCTGTCGCTCGCGTTTATCTCACTCCCGGTGCCGGCAACGTCACGGTCAACGGCCGCCCTCTCGAGACCTATTTCGCGCTCGAGTCCCTCCGTTACATCGTGAACCAGCCGTTCGAAGTCACCTCGACCCTCGGCCAGTTTGACGTGAAGGTCACCGTCCTCGGCGGTGGCGTCAAAGGTCAGGCTGAAGCCATCCGTCTGGGTATCGCCCGCGCCCTGAGCGAGTTGGACCGTGAAGCATATCGCTCTGCACTGAAGGCCGCCGGTTTCCTCACCCGCGATGCACGCGAGGTCGAGCGCAAGAAGCCGGGCCAGCCGGGTGCACGCCGCCGCTTCCAGTTCAGTAAACGTTAGTTACTGCCCGTTTTACGGCACAGCCGCGGTTCCAAACTTCCGGTGTCCGGGAGGACCGAGATGGGAAGTTGCCGCGCTGCGGAAAAGGTCGGAGACCGGACCCGCTCCGCTACTCCGCCTTGAAGAAAAGAGACCCCGCACCCGGGGACAGTTTAAAAACAGAAAACAAAGACAAACACAATGTCACGTACAAATTTCCAGGAATTGCTTGATGCAGGCGTCCACTTCGGCCACCTGGCCCGTAAGTGGAACCCCAAGATGGCTCCCTACATCTTCGATCAGAAGAACGGAATCCACATCATCGACCTGCACAAGACCATCGGCAAGATCGATGAGGCTGCCGACGAGATGAAGCAGCTGGCCAAGTCCGGCCGCAAGATCCTCTTCGTCGCCACCAAGAAGCAGGCCAAGGATCTCGTCAAGGAAAAGGCCACCGCGGTCAACATGCCCTCCATCACGGAGCGCTGGGCCGGCGGCATGCTGACCAACTTCCCGACGATCCGCAAGGCCGTCAAGAAAATGTCCACCATCGACAAGATGAAAGAGGACGGCACCTTCGACAAGCTCGCCAAGCGTGAGCGTCTGCAGGTTGACCGCCAGCGCGCCAAGCTCGAGAAGAACCTCGGCTCGATCCGCGACATGTCCCGCCTTCCTTCCGCCCTGTTCGTCATCGACGTCCAGAAGGAAGCCAACGCCGTCAAGGAGGCCAACCGCCTCAACATCCCGGTATTCGCAATGGTTGATACTTGTTGCGATCCCACCCCGATTGATTATGTGATACCGGCCAACGACGACGCGACGAAGTCCATCGAATGCGTGCTGAACGTCCTCTGCGCCGCCATCCAGGAAGGCCTCGACGAGCGCAAGCTCGAAAAGGACAAGGAGGCGGTCGAGGAGAACGCGGCGGAAGAGGGCGCCAAGCCCGCCGCCGCCCGCAAGCTCCGCGCCCGCAAGGGCGGCAAGGACGCCGAAGAGAAGGCTGAGGCAGCCGAATAAGTTTATCCATTTGTAATACATGTCATCCCCGGCGCGACCGGGGATCTCAAAAACAGAAGAATATGGCAATTACTGCAGCAGATGTAATGAAACTCCGGAAGATGACTTCCGCCGGCATGATGGACTGCAAGAAGGCCCTTGAGGAAGCCAACGGCGACTTCGACAAGGCCATCGGCATCATCCGCGAGAAGGGCAAGCTCGTGGCCGCCAAGCGCGCTGACCGCGAGACTTCCGAGGGTGCGGTGAAGGCCCGCGTGGCCGGCGGCAAGGCGATCCTCGTCTGCCTCGGCTGCGAGACCGACTTCGTGTCCCGCAATTCCGACTTCCAGGATCTCGCCAACGCGATCGCCGACGTGGCCATCGCGAACTGCCCGGCCGACATCGAAGGCCTGAAGGCCTGCAAGATGGCGGACGGCTATACTGTCGAGGAGGCCGTTGAGGCCCAGACCGGCAAGACCGGCGAGAAGCACGTCCTCGCTTACTATGCGATCGTGGAGGCTCCCTTCGTGGCCGAGTACATCCACACGCTGAACGGCAAGCTCGGCGCCCTCGTGGGCTTCAACAAGGAGGTCCCTGCGGAGCTCGCCAAGGGTATCGTGATGCAGGTCGCATCCATGAACCCCGTGGCCATCTCCCCCGACGACTGCCCGGCCGAGGTGCTCGAGAACGAAAAGAAGATCGCGATCGAGAAGACCAAGGAAGAGCAGGTCCAGAAGGCCGTTGACTCCGCCCTCAAGAAGGCCGGCATCAACCCCGCCCACGTGGACAGCGAGGACCACATCGAGTCCAATACCGCCAAGGGCTGGATCACCCCGGAGCAGGCCGACAAGGCCCGCGAGATCATCAAGACCGTCAGCGCCGAGAAAGCCGCGAACCTCCCCGCCCAGATGGTCGAGAACATCGCCAACGGCCGTGTCCAGAAGTTCCTCAAGGAGAACACCCTGATGGAGCAGGAGTACCAGATGGCCGACGACAAGTCCACCGTCGCCCAGGCGCTCGCCGCCTTCGACAAGGACGCCAAGGTCGTCGCCACCAAGCGCTTCTCCCTGAACGACTAATTCCCGTCATCCCCGACCTGACTTCAGTGTCATTCCGGGCTTGATCCGGAAGCTCATAGAACAATGGCTCGCAGTCCGCGAGCCATTATTTTTGTTATCTTTGCCCCGCTCATGAGACGACGTATCTATATACTTTTCTTTTCTACGCTGCTTTTAACAGTAGCCTGCGATCCCCTGCAGCGCCAGCGTACCGCTGCCGTACTTGATGATGTCGAGTCCTACATCGACGAGCGCCCGGACAGCGCCCTGGCGGTGCTGCGTGGACTGGACAATAAAGTAGTCCGGAAGCGCGCATTGCGTGCCCGCGCGGCGCTATTACATTCCATGGCGCTGGACAAGTGCTATGTTGATATTCAAAGCGACAGTATCCTCTTCCCAGCTGTATCGTATTATAGCCGCCACGGCTCCCCCGACGAAAAACTCAAGACACAGTACTATCTTGGACGACTTCAGTATAATGCGGGGAAGTATCAGGAAGCAATTGTAACCTATACGGAGGCTTTGGCACTCACAGACTTTACATCTGACTATAAATACATCGGTTTCGTGAACCAGGCGATTGCTGACACGTATGCAGCGACCTATCAGGAGAGTGAATCATTTCCATATCTGGACCAAGCTTATGAGGCGTTTCTACAGATACCAGATCAA